>WAQR01000212.1 GCA_015520145.1 Candidatus Hydrothermarchaeota archaeon | reverse complement strand
GAAGATTTCGGTTCTAAATGTGTGTTGTTCTAAAGGTGTATGTCTGGCAGGAGAAAAATATCTCTATATGTATGTAATGTCTGCAAAAGAGGGGCTGTCCAATTAAAACGGGTTTAAAACGGGGTTTTGAGAGCGTTAATTGGATGGCCTCTAACAGCACCCTGGAATCCTGCCAAAATCCTCTTGTGTATAAAAGGTTAAATATACGAAGGTTAAATGAATTACCATGCCAGAACTTAGATGTATCAACTGCGGTAGAAAACACAGACCTGACGAGCGGATTTATACCTGTCCAGCCTGCAACGGTCTTCTTGAAGTCACAATAGACCTGGACAAGATATCCGTCAACAAGAGCGATATTGAAAACAGAAAACCTGGGGTCTGGAGATACAGGGAATTTTTGCCAGTAAAAGAGGGTTCAAAGATAATCACACTCGAAGAGGGCGGGACACCGCTTTACAGGGCAAAAAATCTGGAAAAGGAACTTGGAATAAAAGAGCTGTATATAAAAAACGAAGGTGCAAACCCCTCAGGGTCGTTCAAAGACAGGGGGATGACAGTCGGTGTTTCAAAAGCGATTGAGCTTGGCGCGACTTCTGTCGGCTGTGCATCTACAGGAAATACCTCTGCATCACTTGCCGCATATGCAGGAAAGGCAGGGATAAAATGCATCGTCCTCCTGCCCGCCGGGAAAATTGCCATCGGAAAGCTGGCACAGGCAGTCCTCCACGGCGCTCTTGTTGTAGGGATACGGGGAAATTTCGATATTGCCTTAAAACTCATAAGAGAAGCAGGAGAGAAACTCAATATCTATCTTCTAAATTCCATAAACCCGTGGCGTCTGGAAGGCCAGAAGACACAGGGTTATGAGATACTGGACCAGATGTCCTGGGAAGTGCCTGACAGGATAATCGTACCGGTCGGGAACTGTGGCAACATCTCTTCGATCTGGAAAGGTTTGAAAGAGTTTAGAGAATATGGTTTTTGTGATACCCTTCCCATAATGACAGGCATCCAGGCAGAAGGCGCTGCACCGGTCGTCCATGCGTTCGAAAACAGGCGTGAGGATATCACACCAATTGGAGACCCGGACACCCTGGCAACTGCAATAAGGATCGGAGCGCCGGTAAATGCGCCAAAGGCATTAACCGCATTAAAAGAGTCAAAAGGGCTTGCCAAAGCTGTAACCGATGAAGAGATTATAAGCGCGCAAAAGCTTATTGCAAGAAAGGAAGGGATAGGAGTAGAGCCGGCATCTGCATCGTCTATTGCAGGTCTAATAAAACTACTAGATAACGGGACTATACAAAGAGACGAACGCATCGTCTGTATTACAACAGGCCATGCCTTAAAAGACCCTGAAGCAATATTCAATAATTATGAAAAACCTGTGGAGATTGACCCTGACATAAATGTATTAAAAGATCTACTCAGGAGTTAGATTTTCAATCCATTCTGTTACAGCTTCACTCCACTTCTTTAATGAAGATTTCATGGTCTCCTTGACCTCCTCAAATGGGGCTGCATGGTATACATAATAGTATCCGCCATGTTTTATGTTCCTCTGCTCCCGATATATCAGCCCGGCAACTGCAAGGTTTTGGAGGGCCCTTTGGACTGTACTTCTGTCCTTGTCAAATTTTTCAACCAGTTCATTTACAGTCAGCGCCCCTTTATCTACCAGCTCAAAGTATGTCTTGGTCTCGAAACTTTTCAATCCAAACATACAGTCCATAATGTCATCTAAAGATATCCTCCTGTAAGGGGTCTTTAGATCAGGAAAATTCTTTACCAATATCTCTTCCTCCTTTTTGTTGTTATATCATATATTATGATTCCTAATTATGACTCACGATTCACAGATTTATAGTCTGATATGCCTGTATGCATTAAGTGCGGCTACAGCACCCTGAGCTACAGCAGTCGCAACCTGTTTTACACTGGTGGCTGTAACATCACCCGCGGCATAAAGGCCTTTTATATTGGTCTCCTGATTCTCGTCCACTATTATGTATTTTTTACTATTTAATTTAACCTCAGGTCCCAGAAAATCTGTGTTTGGGACTTTACCGACCTCTATGAAGACGCCGTCAGTATCTACTGTATGTTCCTGTCCTGTCTTTAAATCAATGACCTTTAAGGCAGTTACCGTCTGGTTTCCCAGTATCTCTTTTACCCGGGTTTCCCTTAAAAGTTCCACTCTGCTGTTATTAAGCCGTGTTTTGATTATTTTTTCAGATACACTCGGCTCGGTTCGTTTCATAATGAGTTTGACCTCTCCTGCAAGATCATTCAGGTTGAGTGCTGCCATAACTGCACCTGTACCGCTTCCTATGACTGCAACTTTCTTCCCTCTAAAAAGCGGGCCGTCACAGGTAGCACAGTAGCTGACACCCTTTCCTGAGAACTCATTTTCACCTGGAACGTTGAGTTTTAGGTGTCTAAGTCCTGTGCATATTATCACTGCCCCTGATTTATACTCGTTTTGCGTTGTAGTGACAATAAAATTATCAGTGTTTTCTATCTTTTTTACTTCTTCGAGTGTCTTGAATTTAACTCCTGCATTTTCTGCCTGTTGTTTCATCCTGTCTGCCAGTTCTATTCCTTTAATACCGTCAGGAAACCCGGGATAATTTTCGACCAGCCCTGCCCTGGCGATCTGCCCACCTGGTATCTCTTTTTCAATTATAACAGTCCTCAATTCTGACCTGACACCATAAATCCCTGCAGCAAGGCTGGCCGGTCCTCCTCCTATTATCACCAAGTCCCATTCTTCCATCGTTTCACCGTCATAAGCCTGTGAACTAATTTTTATCAACCAATTTCAGTGTGTATGCAGCGCGTATGATAACTAACTAATACCCTATTCTAATACTTTAATACCTACCTATAATGTATAGTTATGCGATAATCATTCACTTACAGAG
>WAQR01000211.1 GCA_015520145.1 Candidatus Hydrothermarchaeota archaeon | reverse complement strand
GAGTCCCTTACTGCGTTAGGGTTGATTCCTGGAAGGCATCCGGCAACGACGACTTTTTTGTTGTTTTCTCTAAGCCAGGAGACCCTCTTTAGGACCTTTCGCTCAGTGAACCCGATTACGCCACAGGAGTTGATGACAGCGACATCACAGTCTCTAACATCGTCCACCAGCTCGTGCTCTTTTTCGATAATCCCAATCATCAGCCCGGTATCACCCTGGTTCATTGTACAGCCGTAGGTCTCTATATATACCTTCATTTTTATACCTCGTTCATCCTCGTCCATATATCGTCCATCGTCTATCGTCCATACATCCTCTACCTCTCCATTCACAGACCCACATCAAAAAACATCCTCTGGATCTCTATCACCTCACTTCTACTTTCTGCCTTTGAATATTCTTCCAGTATCTCCCTGTTCAGGTCAAAAAACGTCCTGCCCCATTTGAACTTGGATAACATCTCCTCTGCCTCTCTCCTGTATCCGAGGATATATAAAGCAGATGCCAGAGCCTCAGCGGTTGTAAGCCTGCTGACTTTACCATAGTTTACAGGGTTCGATGCGACGAGCAGGGGCAGGATGCGGAATACCACAGGTTTTCTTAAACCCGGTGTTTCATCAATCCTCTTCCATGACAGGTCAAGTGCGACCAGGCCGTTTTTCAGGTGCCTCCTGTCTCCTTTTGAGAGTACCCTGCTACAGAACGGGGTCAGGACTATCGAACCCCTCGGCACTTCTTTTAGATGGTAAAATACGGTTGCAAGTCCAAATCTCTTCAGCTTCGATGCCGTACAGACCTTTGGGTTGCACTGCCTTGCATGGTAGATAAATATCCTGGGTATCATATTGTCCTCATAAATCCCATTCTTCCCTGTAGTTCTTATTATTTCTTATCCCTCATTATCCCCCACATCTCCCCAGGGGTACAGATATTTTCAAAGACTTTAGAGAAAGGTTTTTAAGCTGGATAAATACAAACACCCTTTTAATGAACATATATTCACCGTTCTCTCTTACGGCATTTTTATTAAACTATTTTCTCATCTATATAATCCTGAAAAAAAATAGAAAAAAAGAGGCAAACAGGATATTTGCCCTCTTCCTGTTCTGCATCTCGCTTTTCAACATCGGCGAATTCTTAATGGAGACATCATCAAGCATAAATCTGGTCATTCTGGGTGCGATGATTTATGGTACAGGCGCGATATTTATCGCACCGACATATCTCCACTTCACCCTGGTCTTTCCAAAAAGACTGGGGGAACTGAAAAATAAATTTATAATCCTCATGTACCTTCCAGGCATTATTTTATTCATACAGTTTATACACCTACTATCACTCGACCCGCCAATCGCCACGGTTTCAGGGTCGCCTGTCCTGGGACTTAAGAACGTTATTGGAGGAGGGCTTTTGTATTTCGGGGTGATCTTCATCTTCTTTTATACCCTGGGCGGCGCAATCTTATGGATAAAATACAAAAAGACAAATGCACCGGTTGAAAGGATTCAGTTAGGATACGTCTTTTTGGGAACAATTCTCCCGGCAATTGCAGGTATCAATTTTGAGATAATCTATCCATTACTTTACAACGTCTCCCTGCCGGTAGGCAGATTCGCATCCATAGTCGAGACAATCATCCTGTCCTATGTAATATTGAGATACGAGTTTTTGGAGATCGCGTTCAAAAAGCCTGAGATAAAAGGGCTGGAGAGGAGCCTTGCAAAGTTTACAAAAATCCTTGGAGACTCGGCACTTGTGATATATAAGACCACGGTAGATTACGTGGATATTGTAGAGGATATCGCCTGGGTCTATCTGAACAGGGGGCGGAATGTCGTTCTTGTAACCACTGTTCCAAGGACAAATATTTACCACGAGAAATTTGAGACGCCAATAAAAACCGACGCCCTAAAACTTGTCAACATGTCGTTTCAATCCACGTCGTCCACATCATCAGGGTTGTTTGTAGACGTCTCGGCCATCAAACCGAAAGTTGAACAGGAGTCAAAGGTACTCAATATCTCGATGACACGGCTGGAATATTTTACAGAGATCCTGGAAAAAATACCAAAAGACGGCGTAATTATATTCGACTCCCTATCGATGCTCATACTTCAAAGAGGGGCATCTGCAACCTTCAAATTCATCACGGAGACAGTCGAACAGACCATTAATAAGCAGATAGGGTTCATAGTCTTTTTAAATGAAGAGGCACATGAAAAGAGAGAGATAAGCAGTTTTCTGGAACTCTTTATAAATATAGTACGCATCTCTAAAGATAAGCTGGAGAAGATAAAATGAAAAATTCAAATATTTCAGGTTTCTACAAGCTTGGCCCGGAAGACAGGCTGAAACTTGTTAAAGAATTTGCCGGGCTGGAGCAAGAAGAGGTTATGACTCTAAGGGAAACAGGCGCGCTAAAAGACCATGCCGACAGGATGATTGAGAATGTTATAGGCGTTATGGAAGTCCCCCTGGGGATTGCGACAAACTTTTTGATAAACGGTAAGGATTACCTCATCCCGATGGCAATCGAAGAGCCTTCTGTGGTGGCCGCTGCCTCAAATGCTGCAAAGATGGCCAGGGTAAAAGGCGGGTTTAAAACAGAAAGTACCGACCCGAAGATGATCGGCCAGATCCAGGTTACCGGCATTGATAACCCTGAAACTGCAAAAGAGGCGATACTCGAAAATAAGGGGAAGATACTCGAGATTGCAAACGAGCAGGACCCGATACTCGTAAAATTCGGCGGCGGGGCAAGGGACGTGGCGGTGAGGATCATTGATACAATAAAGGGAAAGATGGTGATTGTCCACCTCATAGTCGACTGCAGGGATGCGATGGGCGCAAACGCGGTAAATACGATGGCTGAATCTGTCGCACCGTTTGTGGAGGAGATTACCGGTGGAAAGGTGTTTTTGAGGATCATCTCAAACCTTGCGGTTTACAGGCTTGCAAGGGCAGAGGCAGTATTTGCAAAAGATGCCATCGGTGGGGAGGAGGTCGTTGATGGTATCATCAATGCATATGCGTTTGCAGATGCCGACCAGTACAGGTGTACCACACACAATAAAGGGATAATGAACGGTATCAGTGCCGTTGTTCTGGCAACCGGAAACGATACCAGGGCAATCGAGGCAGGGGCTCATTCCTATGCTGCTGTGACAGGCAGGTACAGACCACTGACAAAATACGAGAAAAACGAAGACGGCGATATTGTCGGCTCGATAGAGCTTCCAATGGCCGTCGGACTGATTGGCGGTGCGACCGCTGTCCACCCCACAGCAAAGGCAAACGTCAAGATACTGGGTGTAAAAACTGCAAACGAACTTGCAGAGGTGATTGCAGCAGTTGGACTTGCTCAAAACTTTGCCGCCATTCGCGCCCTTGCAACAGAGGGCATACAGAGGGGGCACATGATGCTGCATGCAAGGAACATTGCTGTTACCGCAGGTGCGCCGCCTGATATGGTGGACGAAGTTGTAAAGAGGCTTATCAGAGAGAAAAAGATCAGGATGGACAGGGCAAAAGAGATAATTGAGGAGCTTGGAGATCGAATCGGAGATAGGTGATAATGCAATATAGAATAGATACCCTGGATGCATTTATCCTCGGCATGATTCAGGGGATCACCGAATGGCTCCCTGTAAGCAGCTCTGGTCAGGGGATGCTTGTGATGGTGAACTTTTTCGGGATCGACGCGCTCCCTGCCCTCGGGCTTTCTTTTTTTCTGCATACCGGGAGTCTTTTTGCTGTGCTTTTGTACTTTAGAAATGAGATACGGGAGATGGTATTATCAAAGGCCGGCAGCAGCCCGTACCTGAGGTTTCTTTTTGTAGCAACTGCTGCATCCGCTGTTTCCGGCGGGCTGTCTTACCTGGTTCTGCGTTCTATGTTTTCTTCTATAGGTGACGGGGTTAATACCCTGATAGGTGTATCGCTGATTTTTACAGGCATCTTTCTCAAGTTACAGAAGATATCAGGAGTAAAGACGGTAAAAGACGGCAGTGTTTTCGACATGCTGTTAGTAGGTGCGGTACAGGGTATTGCGATAATCCCGGGGATATCCAGGTCAGGTATTACAATAGCAATGCTGCTGTTTAGGAAATTTACGCCTGAGGAGTCGCTTAAAATCTCGTTCCTCATGGCAGTCCCGGCCATTGCAGGTGCGAACCTACTGGTAGTCAGGGGGGGCGAGACAGGGTCTTTTCAGGCAGACGTCCTGATTACTGGTGTCCTGGCATCTCTTTTAT
>WAQR01000210.1 GCA_015520145.1 Candidatus Hydrothermarchaeota archaeon | reverse complement strand
CTTATCCTGACACACAATATCATGGCCATGTTATTTTCTGCATTTCTCCTGGCATATACCGGTTTTTTTATTGTAGAAAAAAAATTCCCTGCAAAGCCTGTACTCACCGCATTGCTTACCGGGCTTCTTCTAACTGCATTCTTCTGGGTCCCTGCAATGGTCGAAAAAGAATATGTAAACATAGATATTTTATATACCGCTACCTGGGAATATGACTATCATAACAACCTGCTGAACCCCGGCTTTTTCCTGCCGACATATACCCGGGTATTCTCAAAGGTTATTGACAATCCATTTATTGTCCTTCAATTTGGCATTGCTCATACCATACTGTCGCTGACCGCACTTCTTTTATCTCGAAACAGGACGGTCGTATTTCTGTTCAGTATGCTCCTCTTTACGATATTCATGATGACTCCATACTCCCTTATCATCTGGGAAAATATAGGCATTTTAAAATTCGTCCAGTTCCCATGGCGGCTCTTTGGTATAGGGATACTCCTAACGTCTCTTTTAAGCTCGATGGCATTTGAAAGGATCATCAGAGAAAAAACTCAGATTTTCGGCCTTACTTTATTCACATCCATCCTTATAGTAACGATGTCCACCAACTTTATCGGCCCGCCTACAGGATATCTTTCAGGTACAGAAGGTATCATAACCAAAGAAAATGTCAAAAGTCTGACAGAATATCCCGGGTTAACTGACCACGGTGAATATCTGCCAGAATGGGCAATTTTCCAAAACACGACTATAAAAAGCAAAGTAGATGTTTTATCAGGGGAGGCAGAGGTATCAATCACAGAGGAAAAATGCAACCAGTTAGAATTCAAAACAAACGTAAAAAAGGCATCAGTTTTAAAAATAAACACCTTCTACTTCCCCGGGTGGACAGCCTATGTTGATGGCAAGAAAGAAGAGGTAAAGGTGGACAGTGAAGGTCTTATGGAACTTTATCTCGACGAAGGTGTGCATGAAATCAGAGTGACATTTGAGAATACCAGAACCAGAGCGATATCGAATATTGTTTCTATTGTGGCATTCCTATCATTATTCCTCTTGCTACTATACCTCTCCTGGCGGATCTACCGCCCCTCCTGAACAGGCAAAACCATCCTACCCCATCTGCTCCAATGCACTTGACACCTTACTAGACATCCTGGACGATGCATTCTGTGTAGTCGTATTTGCGGCGACCCATGCTGTCTGTGTCATCTGTCTGTAGATATCAAATATCACAACTGCTGCAACAATAATACCTCCTGCAAGCAGGATGTACTCAATAGCACCTTGACCTCTCTCTTCCATCAAAAATTCATTTAACATTGTTGAATTAAAATGGCAGGAGAGTACTGGAAATTGGATTTCCAGCCTCTTTATCCCATCTGGGCCAATGCGCTGTTGATCTTACTTGACATCTTTGATGATGCGTTCTGCGTGGTCGTATTAAGCTTGGTTGCAGCACTGCTCGTCATCTGTGAATATATTGCAAATATCACAACTGCTGCGACTATAATACCTCCTGCAAGCAGGATGTACTCGATAGCGCCTTGGGCTTTTTCTTCTTTAAGAAATTTCCTTATCATTTTAGACCTCCTTTACACGTTTTCTCTATTCCTATATTTTTAATACATATATATTACTTTTGATATATTATTTGCACCCTATAGGATATAAATTGAACGTTTACAACCATGTAAACACAGGGGTTACGCATACGTGTTCCCTTACCCCTTAATACGTAGACGATCATCCTCCAAACGATGTCATAAGCGATGGCATTATAAATATAACAATCTTAAATACAGCAAACGCAACAATTCCCATCGGGATCATGAATTTAAAACCCTTTTTAAAATCCCCATACATTATCACAGCAATCATAATCCCTGTACTGGCGGCCTGGGCAACAACATAAAACGACAGTGCTGTCACCACGGCTCTTATATCGTCCATCGGGAACTGAGCAGCCGGCATCCCGGCTGTCATACCCTCCATAATAGTGGGGAGAGCACCCACAACACCCATAACAAAAGGCCCTGCAATAAGAGACGCCATTGCCAGGAACGAGACCTGCTGGGAAGTTGAAGACTTCCTGTCCCTCCTCACCATCTTGATAGCACGCATATCATCTGATACCTCATCAAGCACATCTGAAATAGGACCGCCTGACTCCACGCCTTCCAGCAGCAGCATCATTGCCCGTTGAATCTCCTTTGATCCTGACCTTTTTGAAAACGCGGTCAATGCATCTTTTAGCGGTCTGCCACGTCTCATCTCGACCATAATCTGGGTAAACTCCTCTGAAATTGCGCCGTACTCTGACTCAGATATCTCCTGAATAACGCTCTCCAGGACGAGTCCTGTCCTGATTGCCACTGACATGTGGTGGAGCACATCCGGCAGCGCTTCCTCTATTGCATTTCGCCTCTTGTCTGCCTGAACCATTGGAATTATGAACATCAATGCCATAGCACATAAAAGGAGTCCTGCCCCAACAGGCAGTGAAACCAGATACGCCACTATCCCCCCGAGAATTATTCCGGCTGCAGAAAATAGGCCAATCCACTCCCTGGCAGAAAAGCTGATATTGGCATTGGCAAGATTGATCTCCACCAGTCTCAATATCCTGGCAGGAACCAGAAAGCCAGGCATCCTAATCTTTTTCAGTACGTCCTTTACATTTGTCTTTGCCATCTTTTCTACACCTTACTTACACCTTGGGTTCAAATCGTTTCACCATAAACGCCATATACAGCGATGCGCCAAAGAACCCGAAATACAAAAGCCATATAGTCTCAGGGGGTATAGGCAGGCCTTTCATAGCAATACCCATCGCAATCACCAGCGTTGTTATCAGGACAGGTGCAATAACAACCGCGAACATGTACATCAAAGCGAAGGTATTTAAAACCTGGACGAAATCCTTCAGCTTCATCCTCATCTCGGTTGCGACCTCCTCTGCAATAATCTTCAGCGTGTTCGCGAGGTTGCCGCCCGTTCGTAAAGTTGATATAATCTGTCTAGATGACTTCTTCAATCCAGGCGAATCGATTCTAAGATTCATCCTCTCATAAGACTCCTCAATTGTAGCACCTCTTTCGATTTCCATAATTGCCCTGCGAAACTCTTCAGACAACGTCCCGTAATCACTGAGAGAAACAGACCTCATTGTCTCAAGCAGCCCTGAACCCGATGTCAACTGGGTTGCCATGTGCCTTAGTGCAAAAGGCAGTTCCCTGCTAAACGAATCCGACCTCCCCTTCACCTTTGACTTGGGGTACACCTTTGCAAACATCAAGACAAAGAAAAATACCAGCCCTGCCAGAACAATCCCAAGAGCAACACCGGAAACGCCAATAAAACTGGCGAGTAATATGCTAAAAAGTACTCCGAATAAAATTGCAGCGATGGCACTTATCCCGAGTGATACTGCGATGTATTTGGATGCAGGCATTAAAATATTTGCCTTATAAAGGTCTTCCTGTATATCCTTGAAAAAAGATGTAAACCCTCTTGAATACCCTGAAAATATGTCTGAAATTATATTAATAAACCTTGTAGAAAATGGTACTTTCAACTCTTCTCTCTCTATCTTGAATTCCGTTTCCTCTTTCTCAAAGTCCACATCCATGCTTACAGCATCTCTTATCTTCGAGAGTTTTTCTTCCAAAGCCCGCTTACTCTCCTCCTTCTGTCTCTTCTGCCTCTCACTCAGTGTCCTGGCTGCCTCGTCCTGTTCCTTTATCGCCATAGAGAACTCTGTAGCCGCTCTTCTATACGCCCTCTCCGCAGTTGTTACGGTCTCTTCTCCAATCCTGTCGATTATCCTCAATAATATATTGGCCATCTTACCCGGTCTCTTCATGGTCAGATTTCGATTTCTTATCATTTATCATAGCTAACAGTCCTTCAGGGTCAGAGTAATACCTGCCGAAGTTAGCCGCGACATCATTTATATCCCTTATATTATTATCTACCATCCACTTTAAAACCGTTTCCCTCCTGGATATCTCTTTGTTCAGCTCATCAATCGTCCAGCCTTTAAGTTTTGCAATCTTCTGCTTTAAAAGGCTTGGAACTCCGGTGGGTTTTAATGAATCGGTCTTCGGGTCCCACTCATAGACTGTGTTCAACGCGAGTTTGTCTTCATCTTGAGGAGCGATCTCTGCAATCTCGGTTATCCTCCTTACAGTATCACCGTTATACATTATCTTGTTCTGCATCAAAATGAGATCAAGTGCAGGTAACATGATCTTGGGAACTTCCATGGGCGGATTGGTGAGCCTTGTAATGGTCTCCTTTGCCGAGTTGGCATGTACTGTGCCCATACAGCCGTCGTGACCTGTGTTCATTGCGGTAAATAGCGTTCTTGCCTCAGCGCCTCTGACCTCGCCGACAATCACCCTGTCCGGACGCATCCTCAACGTATTTTTTACAAGGTCGTCCATTGTAACTTCGCCCTCGCCCTCAACGTTTGGCGGCCTTGTCTCAAGCCTTACTGTATGTTCAATAGGGATATGCAATTCTGCCGTATCCTCTATTGTGATAACCCTGTCTGTAGACGGGATAAAAGAACACAGACAATTTAATGTCGTGGTCTTCCCGCAGCCGCTTCCTCCCGCAGTCAGGATATTCCCTGGTTTGATTCCAAGTCCCTCAGCAATTATCCAGAGATATGTACTCACCTCGATATTAAGTGTCCTGAAATTTATCAGATCCATTATAGTCAGCGGGTCTTTTTTGAATTTTCTTATAGTAATTGTCGGTCCTTTCACAGATATCGGCGGGATAGTTGCATTTACCCTCGAACCATCAGGAAGTCTTGCATCCAGGAGTGGTGTGGACTTATCGACCCTTCTCCCGATTGAGCTTGCTATCTTCTCGATTATCCTAATCGACTCTTCATCAGTATCAAAAGATAAATTGGTCTTGCATGTCCCGTATTTCCTGTGGTTTACATAAATCGGTTCGTTTGTCCCCACGACCATCAGCTCCTCCAGATCGTCGTCAATTAGGAGAAATTCCAAAAGCCCGAACCCTATCATATTCTGGACAACGACTTTTGTATATGTTTCTCTTTTAGATACAGGGATGTATGGGAAATAGCCTTTTATTATCTGCATGACTTTCTTTGTGAATATCTCAGTTGCCTCTTTTTTATCCCCGATTGTTGTGGGGTCGACATTTATCTCATTTATCGCAGTTCTCTCTATTTCTTCCACCAAATCTCTGTCCTTTGCCGAGAACTTTTGAAGCGGTACTAAATAAAGAGGATTCTTTTCACTCTCAACATAGACGATTTCACGAAATTCATTCTTCTCCACCACTTCCTTTGCAGCAGGTTCCTGTCCCGCGGACTCGTCTTTTTCATCTTTTAAAAATCTACCGAGCAGGCCGCGGCCCTCACCACCGTCCTTTTCTTCCCTCTCACCAGGTTCGGCGGCAGGTTCGTGCTGCCCGCTTTCCGGTGCGGATTCGCTCTTTTCGCCCTCGTCCATATCCGAGATATCAGGTGATGGCGTGCCGCCTATCTTTGCAAGAACCTTCTCAGGAGATATATAATATTCATTTATGAGCTTGCCTACCTCTTTTACCCCTCTAAATCCCTTATCCACCATATACTGGAGTATGGCTTCGCGCCTTTTCCTCTCGTTCTCCAGCTCATCCATGCTCACCCCCTTTAAGTCTGCCAGCTTTCTCTTGATAGCACTTGGAACACCTGTCCGCTTTACCTTGTCATCTTTGGGGTCCCATTCATAGATGATATTAATCTGCGGCATGCCCTTCTGCAGCCCGCCAACCTCTGCAATCTCTGTTATCCTCCTGACGGTCTTGCCCTTATATGAAAACCTGTTCTGCATCAAGATCAGATTAAGCGACGGGATCATGACCACCGGCACATTCATCGGGGCGCTCGTAAGCCGTGTGACCGTCTCTTTTGCAGTATTTGCATGAAGTGTCCCAAGACAGCCGTTTTGACCTGTATTCATTGATGCGAGGAGCGTCCCTGCCTCAGCACCCCTGACCTCGCCGACTATTATCCTGTCCGGCCTCATCCTCAACGTGTTTTTCAAAAGCATATCCATCGAGACCTCACCACGCCCCTCAACGTTTGGTGGCCTTGTCTCAAGCCGTATCCAGTGCTTGATTGGTAGCTGCAATTCTGCCGTATCCTCTATTGTGATGACCCTGTCAGTCCCAGGTATAAATGAACCGAGGCAGTTCAGGGTTGTAGTCTTTCCAGAACCTGTACCACCAGAAACCAGGAGATTTGCAGGCTTAACACCGTACCCCTCAGTTGCAAGCCATAGAAATGACGCCAGCTCAGCTGTCATTGTCCCGAACTTTATAATATCGATAACTGTTAGAGGGTCTTCTTTAAATTTCCTGATTGTAAGTGACGGTCCGTCAAGAGATACCGGGCGCACGGTTGCATTGACCCTCGAACCGTCTGGAAGCCTTGCATCCAGAAGCGGCGAACTCATATCCACCCGCCTGCCGATTGATCTCGCAATCCTCGCGATTATGTTCTCTGATTCCTCGTCTTCTTCAAAGAATATGTTTGTCTTGCACATCCCGTGTTTCCTGTGGTAGACGTAAACACTCTTCTTTGTTCCAACAACCATTATCTCCTCAAGTGCATCGTCCTGAAGGAGGGGTTCAAGGAGTCCGTATCCTACCATGTCCTGAACAATGAGTTCTGCAAACGCCCTCTTCTTTGGTTCAGGGAAATCATACTTACTTTTATCTATCACGTTCATTACTTCTTTTAGAAATGTCTCTTTCTTCTTTTCCCTGTCGTGTATACTTTCAGGGTCAACAGTGATCTCAGATATTGCCTTGGTTTCCAGCGCTTTTATTGCCTTCCTGTCGTCGGACGTCAGTTCCGGCATAGAGACAACATAGGTCGGTGTCTTCTCATCCTTTCTCTTTACAATCCTGTATCGGTCACCGCTTTCCAGTATGTCGCCTTCGATCTCCTTTTCCAGTTTTCCAGCCCTGTCAAGTGTGCCAAGAAAGTCTCCCCGCCCTTCAGCCTTTTCAATAGCACCTGCCAGAAGCCCGCCCATACCAACTTTCTTTTCTATCTCCAGCCCAAGGCTACTTTTAGGTCTCGGTTTCTCTTTTATATCTCTTATATCTCCTTTTACATCTTCCTTTATACCTTTTAAAAACTGGAGCTTCCTCTCCCCTGTCCCGCCCCCAAGAGCTTCCTTTATTGCAGCTTTTTTTTCTGTTTTCTGTGTTACCGCGTCTTCTTTTTTAATATCCTGCGTTTCTTCTTGACCTGCATTCTGGTCTACTTCACCTATCCTTGCGCCTAGAAGACCCCCCTTGATAGAGCTTTCTCCCTTAAAGCCGCCTTTTTTCTTCTTTTTATCGTATGCAAGAAAGTCGTATGCCATTAAAATCACTTAAAATTAACTTATACCCCTACAT
>WAQR01000209.1 GCA_015520145.1 Candidatus Hydrothermarchaeota archaeon | reverse complement strand
TTATCTTAGTATCTTTTTGGTCTTCGTTTTGAATAGCAATCCCTACAGTAAACCGGTCTTGTGCCATCGGGTTTGAAAGGAACTTCTGCTTCCTGGCCGCAATCAGCACAGGTGACTTTATGCATCTCTCTAGGTCTACCAAAACCGCGATTTCCATATTCCATCATTTCACCTACCTATATAATTTAGTTATACAAAGACTAAACACCTAAAAAGAAGTCTAACCAATATGTATACCAATATGACATTTGCATCCTATCTTTATAAATCTATCTCTCCATAAAGCGGTGCAGTCTAACTTGGGCCAGGTATGAGTATTAAAGGGAAAAGTACCTCCAGTGAATTAAGAGAAATGCTCTCTAAAGAGAACGTTAAAAACAAAAATAATTTAAGTTCAGACAATAAATGGAATATCCATGGATATCCTGCTTCAGATACTTGTCAGCGTATTTATAGTCAGTGCAGTCTCACTTATAGGGATCCTCTCGTTCATGGTAAAGGAGCATCTGCTTGACAGGATACTGTTCATCATGATTGCCTTTGCGGCAGGCAGCCTGCTTGGAGCAGCATTTTTAGACCTCCTGCCAGAGGCACTCGATGCCTGGAATGGGGGCCCTGATACTTTTATATATGTACTTTTCGGGATAGTCACATTCTTCATCCTTGAGAGGTTTATATTCTGGCACCACTGCCACAAAGGTCAGTGCGATGTACATGCATTCACCTATCTGAATCTTATTGGAGACGGTATCCATAACTTCCTCGACGGCATGATAATCGCAGCAGGCTTCCTGACAGACCCCGCTCTTGGAACTGTCACCACACTCGCGATAATCTCCCATGAGGTACCCCAGGAAATCGGAGATTTCGGGATACTCATCTACGGCGGGCTTAGCAGAACACGGGCAGTCTTATACAATTTCATCACAGCCCTAACAGCCTTTGTCGGCGCAATTCTAACATACTTTTTCTCCTCCCAGGTTCTAAACGCCAATCATTTCCTGATTGCATTTGCAGCAGGCGGCTTTATCTATATCGCCAGCACGGATTTGATGCCGGAACTCCAAAAAGAGAGTGAATTTAGAAAATCCCTCCTGCAGTTCGTATCTCTTATAGCCGGGATTTTCCTGATATGGCTCTTAAATCAGTGGCTTTGAATCATGCTATCCTGCACTTGAATCATTAAAAAATTATTTTACCCTCAAAATACCCTCACAAAAGGCGAGAGGGTATCAAGCGGTATCCAGACCTCCCCGCCAGAGAGCAATGCCTCGTAAAAATAGAATACCGAAACAGCAGAGAACAGAAACGCCAGTATCAGTACGATTATCTTCAGTTTCTCAGACTTTATCATGTCCATGACAGTAATCCCGCCCAGGACGGCCAGGGGTTGCGCCACGTATTCAATAAACCTGTCAGGGAAAAATATCGCCATTGGCAGAATCCCGGCTGTCCAGAATACTGCGATCTTTTCGATTTTCGATGGATGTTTGAACTTTAGGTGAATGGGGATTATAAATATCAAAAAGAACAATGGATACCCCAGATACTTCACTGCAAAAAGCGGTTCTGTTAATACACCAAGTTCCTGCGGCTCGTTTATGCCTCCAGACTCTGCAAGCATCGCAGGGGCGTGGTAGAACATGACTATGGCAAGGGGGACACATAAAACCGCAATCTTTAAAAACCATTTCAGCCTGTCTCTCTCCCTCTCATAGAAAACAGAATACAGGAAGATAGAAAATATCAGTAAAAAAGCATAAAACCAGTGGTTATATATCAGATAAACGCTTCCTGCAATGAAACGATTCCCCTTTTTCTCCATAAACGCATATAATATCAGCGGGAAAATGAGCACATCCAGCGCCTGCGGTATGACCTGCATCCCTCTATCCCAGAATGCAGGACTGCTCGCCAGCAGGATGACACCAAGTGCTGATACGTAAATATCTGTCTTCCTATATAAAAAGAAAAACGTGCTAAGAAGTACCGCAGGATACAGGACTACCTGGAGAAAATGGATTAAGGAAAGCACATCTGTAAATAATATAACAGAAAGTACAGCAATCGTCAGATGAAACGCCGGCGGGTAGGGATATCCGTTGTTAAAATATGTCTGGTTAAAGATTGGATAGTCCAAATCTAGCCAGCCCTGTACGAGCTTTATATGCAGGTTTATATCGCTTCCTGCAGGGAAATTACTTGTGGCTATAACCTGGTAGTTCCAGAATGCCGGTAAAATGACCAAAACAGCAACAAGAGAAAATGAAAGGAAACGAAAACAGGACATCTTCCAAGATATCTGCCTTGAAGACATATTATCCCAATTATTCCATGTTACCGGGTCAGTTTCTGTATTGCGACATCCCGTTCATTTGCAGTCCAGTTTGCCGTCACATTTGCAAATGATGTAATCGTACCCTGTATGGAATAAAAGGTTATAGCTGCAACTACTACCCCTCCTGTCAGGAGTATGAATTCAATGCTTACCTGTGCCCGTTCATCCTTTAAAAAATCAAGCATATAATATATTATAAACTACTGAATATATATACTTTTATCACACGGTGTATATCATGCTTGCAATTGTAGTACCTTGCTATAATGAAGAAGGGTCTGTGGAAGAACTAATTAGAGAACTTGCGGAGATTAAGGAGGATGGAGGTCTTGAATTTGACCTGATTTTTGTAAATGACGGCAGTACAGATAGTACCAGGGAAATAATTGAAAAATATATGGAGGAACACGGGTGGATACGCCACATCAGGCATGATTTTAATATGGGGCTTGCAAAAAGTCTGAAAGACGGGATATCGTTTGCATTGGAAAACGGATACGATTATATCCTCCAGATGGACAGCGATCTGACACATCCCCCTTCCCTGATCCCTGAAATGGTTGGTGAGATTGAGGGAGATGAAGGATATGGGGGGTATGATATGGTGATTGCAAGCAGATATGTACGAGGCGGCGGGATGAAAGATGTACCTGTATGGAGGGTCTATCTAAGCAGGGTGGGAAACATATTTTTCAGGATGCTGCTGGGCATAGAGACATCTGATGCCACAAGCGGTTACAGACTTTCGAGGAGGCAGGTTTTCGAGAAGATTTCCCTGGAATCGGATTCGTTCCAGATCCAGCTGGAATTGACTGTAAAATCCGAGATGTATGGATTCAGGATAAAAGAGATCCCATTTATATTGAAAAGTAGGGAGAAGGGAGAATCGAAATTTAGGTTGAGGATATTATTAAATTATATCCCGCTGACGTTAAAACTTTTCAGATACCGGTTTGTGAAAAATCGGTTCTAATTCCTCTAAACACCTCTTGTGCGATGTGTCAGCTCCCACAGCCAAGTAGCACCTGCAGAGCCTGTCTGTCTTAGAATTTAAACTTCATTAGAGGCAATAAGGCGATGCTCGAGTTTCCAATCTTCTTCTGGTTTAACAATCTTACAGCAAATACCTCTCCTTACTCCATCCATTCGAAAAGTCCCAGGTCTTCAAAAATAACACCTAAATAGCGTGATGCCTGTGCATGTCTAATATCCCCTGCGTGTTCTTAAGGATCAGTCATACCTACCTGGTTTCTCTGTCCCCTTGCCAGCTCCTCTACGCTGTTTGCCAAAGGGAACCAATCGGTACCAAAGTGTTTATACAAAAAAGAAAAGATGCTTTTTAACTCGTCAAATGTTATTAAGATTGACAATAATCTTTGTACACATTAACTTTTATTTTAAAAGTTGTCTTGTCGTTAATTTCTTTT
>WAQR01000208.1 GCA_015520145.1 Candidatus Hydrothermarchaeota archaeon | reverse complement strand
CTATTATAAATACCATCAATACCGTTCTATTGCCGGTGTTTCTCGTGTTTATGTCACTCGCGACATTTGTGATGGTCATAACAATCATAACCGGGGCAGGAAACGTACATGCTATTCCAGAACAGGGGATGTTGTGGAGCTATGATCTGGGCGACAATCTCTATACCCTCGATATATCTGATGACGGAGAATATATAGCAGCAGGTACTGGGGACGGTAGGCTATACCTGCTAAATAAAGATGGAAAAAAGCTACTAAGTTATAAGGTTGGAACGGTGATTAAGGGGGCATCGATTTCGCCAGATGGAAGATACCTCCTGGCAGGGACATTGAACGGGAATATCTATCTCTTCAAGGATGCTAGCAGGATACTGGAAAAGGACATTGGAGAAGGGATATCCAGTGTCGATGTTTCCAGAGATGGAAACTATCTGGCAATTGCTACAGGTAACAAGCTCTCTCTCATAGTACGGGATGGTAACATATTATGGAGCAGGAATTTTAAAAGTTATATTTACAGTATCTCCATAGATAATAACGGCGAATTTCTCGCAGCAGGTTCAGGTGACGGAAACATTACATTCTTTAATAGGGACGGGGATGTCATCTGGTCATATCCTGTGGAAAGCAATGTAAAAGAGGTCTCAATATCAAATGAAGGGAGGTTCATAGCAGCAGGTTCAGGACAGACTGTCTATCTCATAGACAGGGATAGAAATCTGCTCTGGCAGTACCCTCTAGTAAACAGGATAAAGTCTGTAAAGGTTTCAAGCGGTGGCGATTTTATAATCGCTGTATCAAAAAATTCAATCTATCTGTTTGATCAATCAGGGCATCTGCTTCTAGAAGAACAGGTCTTGTTAGACGACCTGGAAGAACTGGAGAAAACTGCAATCACACCAGACGGCGGTTATACTCTGCTTGGGACATGGGATGGAGTAATCGGGTTATACAACACCTCCATACTCGAGAAACCCGCGGTTATTGTAGAGGAAGAACCTGCGGGGGTACAGGAAGCAGAAACGAAAGCAGGGAAGGAGAAGGAAGGAGAGACAGACAGGAACACCAAGAGCATATGCGGCCCGACATTGATTGTCCTATTCTCTGTGCTGGCATTGTTTACAACCAGAGTTCAGTATCTCCAGACATTCCTTATAAAGACAAGAAAGATCCTGTGGAAGAACAATAGAAGACCGCCGTGAATCTCCTCACCCCCATAGGTTACCTTGGCATCCTTTTTGATAAAGCTGCTGTGTTCATCTGAAAATCATTTCGCGTCATACTCTCACCTTTCTGTCGGTCAATGACAGTATAGTAAACCTAAAATAGTTGCAGGTATCAATCTAAAAGTCAAGTGAGATCCAATGGTTAATGACCAGCATACAAAGAAAATCCTCAGACTATGCGATGAGTCCAGGAAAGAGATTGTAATAGTAGATGAAAGTACCTATCTAAAGGAAATCGAACTCATCAAAAACCGGGCATTTTCAGGTGTTATAAAATTGGCAAGCGAAGAGAAAGGGGTTTTGGGGATAATGTTCCTGGACACAGGCGAAGTAAAATTCATATCAGCAGGAAACCCGAAAGATGCCTGGAAAGTCAGTTTTAAAGGTGAAGGGCTTCTGGAAGTATACCGGTTTACTTCTGACGATGTGGCGAAGGTCTATGAAATAATTGGGGTGGAAGATGAGAGAGAGGGTGGCAGGGAAGGTGCTGGTGAAGAGGCCGGACCACATTTTAAAATCACTAAGGAGGCAAAACCCAGACCATACTCGGTTGCAGAGATAAAAAAGATGGTCGAAGCCTACAAATTGATCAGGGACTACGGGACCCGCAAAGTCAATAAAAAGAAGGTCAAACCCCCGTCGCCAAAAGAGCTGGAAAAGATCTTCGAAGGTCGGATAACCCCCGGTGAGGAAGGTAACATAATATGCAGGAAGGTCCTCGGAAAGATAAAAGAAGATATTGCTGAACTATTTGGAAAACGTCAGGAAGAAAGTCTTTTGAAAAAGCAATTTAAAAGGCTTGATATAGATGAACACAATATCACCTGCCGGGATGTAGGGATGATAATAGAGGACCTTAGAAGAGAAATCCTTGAGAAGATATATGGAAAAGAGAAGGCAGATCTTATAACCAGGCGGTTTAGAGAGTATTTTATAACCTTTGCCGTCCATACTCTGGAACAGGATGAGGGATTAGCCTGATAGTCACTCATGTTTTTTTAAGAAATCGTAGAGATTTTTAAATGATAGAAACATGAAGAATCCGACTACAAGGAGGATCATCTCAAAGATATATCCATATCCCTTGAAATACCCGAGGATTCTCAGCAGGTCAAACAGCATTGCCGCACCAAGACCGAACATTGCAAAAAAGAAATATCGATATACGCGCAATCCTCCTTTTGTCACCTTATAGCCTTTATACCCATAATACAGGGCAATAAATCCAAAAGGTGCGGCAGAGAGGTTGAAGATTATCTGACTTGTTTGCAATGCATCCATTTTTCTTACCTCCATTAGAATGCAGATTTAAAGAAATCCACTATGTCCTTGAAGGCCAGCATTAGGAAAACCGTGGCTACAAGGAATGCCATCTCCATAAGATATGCGAGGTGTCCCGGCATCAATCCTATCAGTATTAGGAGATCAAAGAGAAAACCTGCACCGATACCAGTCATGGCGATAAGGTAGTATTTGTAGGCATTCAATCCTCCTTTGGTTGCCTGGTACCCCCTGTACCCATAGTACATTGCAGAAAACCCGAAAGGCACAGCAGATAGGTTAAATATGACTCTTAGGGTGGTTTCATCCATGATGGAGTTTTATATTGTTATTTAGTAATATAAAGTTTTCCGAGTGACCCCCAGATGAGTCTGGCCTAATCGATATGTATAGAGTCCATAAATCTGTCAAATTTAGTCTTGCCTTTTGGCGGGTTTTTTTCAAATACCTCCTTCAACTCCTCCCTTCGCTCGGGTTTGTCTTCCATATCCTTTTTGAATTGTTTCACTGCAAGATAGATTGCCGTATTTATTGAAAGCTCACGTCCTGCAACTTTCGAGATATCTCCTGCCAGTTCTTGAGCGAGGCGGTGTACCTTGTCGTTTAAAATGACCATCTTACCCATCTAATCACCAAATATACCTTCCAAAACCTGGGCTGTTTTTTCATCAAAAAGCCGGTTTTTAATCCAGGTGCTCATCATATCCATTACATCTTTATCTTTTTTATAATTTATTAATATATCCCTGTATTCGCCAGGTAACTTATCTAAATTCCTTGCAATTGTTACCGCCACCCACCACCGCACCCCGGCATCCCTATCTCTTGATATCTTTTTCAGGAGCTCCTGATAATCTGGCGGCATATCTCCAAAATAACGCCCGACTGTAGAGACCACTCTCCTCCTCACCTTCGGGTCATCGTCATCTGAAAGGACGTCCAGGAATGCCCTATATCTATCCGGGAGTTTTTTAAAGTTCTGACCCACAGCATATACCAGCCCTGCCCTTACTTTCGGGTTTTCATCTTCCAGAAGGACATCAAACAGTTCTCTGCCGCATCTGGTAAGATATGTGAAATACCGCCCGATTGTAGAGGCACAATATCCCCTGATTACCGGGTGCACGTCATTTGAAAGTATAAAAAGGACGTTCTCAAAGAGTTTTATGTCAGATATTAGAAAACGCTCTATCTCGCCTGGACTAAATGGATGTATTATCACATCTCCTATCCTGATATTTTCGGTCTTTTTAACCTCTATTTTGAATTCTTCAATGTACTCGTCAAAATCTTTTTTGCACTCGATTCCAAGTTTCTCAGATAAGCGGTCAAACGAGTCTTTTGCCAGCTGGTAGCTGTGGTTCTTCCTGTCAAAAAAGAGGCAGCACGAATAAAAGATCTTCTCACCCATATCTCGCATATCTTTCTGTTCAATATAAGTTTCCATATTAACTCACAAAAGATTTATCCCTTCTCTAATATGAATTTTTTTATTGTGGACTGATTGGACTGAAAAGAGTGATAATGGAGTTGTAGTATCCCGGAATAATGTTCCTCCAAAAGACCTGCATTTACATAGTGCTCATAGTGCTCCTTGAGGTCGGTGCCTCATGGCTGCCCATGACCGACCATGGCGTCCAGTTCACCGAGAACCTGAAATTGACGTCCAAAGTACGAACCTTAATTCAGGATCCCGCTGTGTAGTCCGACCTACCTCAAAGAATATATATACCACACGCTTAAAAACTCTGCATTATGAAACTGGCATTGATAGGATGCGGTGCAATCGGAACAATAATTGCAAAGGCAGT
>WAQR01000207.1 GCA_015520145.1 Candidatus Hydrothermarchaeota archaeon | reverse complement strand
TATCTCTTAACAAAAAAACCCGTATAAGTATTTTAAGTATAGTTCCTTTGATGGTTATTTTTTACTTCATTTTTACAAAAATCTTTTTATATGCTCTTGGGATTATCATAGTAGCTACAGTTGCAGGAGTAAAACTAACAGAATTTTTATCAAAAAGACAAAATAATGGGCGAAGGGAGTAGTTTTGTAGTAACAGTCGAAGAAATTACAATTTATTAACTGCTTGATTTATAAGACTAATTTGCATCCTGTGTCTCTACAACTCTCAAACTCAGGTTTATTTATCAAATGAATACTGCTTTAATCTTGTTTTAATCTTCTCTGTGGTAAAATGTAACTATCAGTAACTGAGACTATCCAAAATATGGAGTTAAAACACTATACATCAGTTTACGAAATGTATTTTAAATCTTGAATTTGATATTGATTTGACAGAGCAACTTACAGGGCTTTGCCCTTAGAATCCCAGATTATGGAGGTGTTAAAATGACTGTAAGAAAGTTTATAATTTTCATAACAATATTCGGGATGCTTTTAAGCACGGGCAGAATCATGGCAAGTGAAGACGAATGGTACGAACATGGTAGAGGCTACAGTGGAAGCACTGCAAAGTTTTACGGGGTAGTGGAAAGTATGCCAGAGAAGGGATATACAGGCGTATGGGTAATTAACGGAAGAAAAGTGCTTGTTACCGAGCAGACCTATATTGAAGAAGAGTATGGAAGGGCTACCAAGGGGGCCTATGTTGAGGTTAAAGGAGTGTACTCAGGAGACACTTTCAAAGCCTCTAAGATTGAGGTAAAAAGGAGTGGCAACTATAAACCATCTTATAGGAGCAAGTTCTATGGAGTAGTTGAGTGGATGCCCAGGGATGGTAAAGAGGGCGTCTGGATTATAAGTGGTAGAGCTGTAAAGGTTGACAGACACACGAGGATAAAAGAAGAACACGGCAGGCTTTCTGTGGGAGCTCCTGTTGAAGTTAAAGGGAATCCATTAGGAGAGGTTTTTGTTGCCAGTGAGATTGAAGTAAAAGAGAGGTAGTTGGGTGGATGCCACTCATTTGCACCTGATTTTAACGCATGTGCCCATCGTAGGAGCCTTTTTCGTAGCCGTAACCTTTCTCTGGGCTGGCATAAAGAAGGACAGAGGCGTTGAAGGTTTTGCCCTTTTTACATCCATAGGAGTGAGTTTGTCAGCCATACCTGCGAGATACGCAGGTATGGCTGCAGAAGAAAAGATAGAAACCTACAGTGGGTAGCAGAGAACCTTATAGAGGTTCACGAAACATGGGTATAAGAGACAATGAGATATTAAATATTGCAAAACAATTGTAGATTATTTTTGAGGAATGCCGTCCTATTGATTGACCCCGAAAAAATCCTTTAAAATCAATATAGCGAGAGTGGCGGAACTGGTAGACGCGCTGGACTTAGGATCCAGTGGCTTCGGCCGTGGGGGTTCAAGTCCCCCCTCTCGCACCAGAAGGGAGGTGGGTCCAGCGGAAATACTCATTGATGGATACAATCTGCTTGGTATCTACCATTCTGACCTTGCAGCAGCACGGAGAAACCTGATCACTCTGCTCTCGAAGTACAGGGCGATCAGGGGGCATTCAATAACTGTGGTTTTTGATGCCTACAGAGGAATGGACCCGAAGGGTAGACAGATGAAAGAAGGTGGCATAAGGATAATCTACACTCCAGCAGCAAAGAAGGCAGATGATGTGATAAAGGAGATTATACTGAGGGAAAAGAGGTATTTTGTGGTAATAAGTTCAGACCGCCAGGTTGCAGACTTTGCATGGTCTAAGGGATGCGTGCCTGTCAGGTCAGAGGATTTTTTGAAGCGTCTTGAAGAGGCCCTGAGAGGTGAGGACAGGGAGATACCACTCTACAGCCATCAGCCCGGAAAGGGGAAAGGGGTCTCTCATAGGCTATCAAAGAGGCAGAAGGCGATAGTGAGAACGCTGAACAAGTTATGAGAGGTAGAAATTGGCACAGAGGTTAAACCTCTTTTTTCTTGTCCTCTTCTTTCTTACAGGTGCCATTTACTATAAGAATCTTCAGCATGGCCCTGCCATTGTCATACAGTTGGCTGCGGTAATACTTCTCCAACTCTTCACCTTGAGAATCCCTGATAGTACTGTTTTAAAGGATTTTGTCGTGCCTGCATCCAGCATCCTTGTTGTGTTTAACACCCTTACAGACATCGTGCCTGCTGTGAATCCCCAAGATATTGACCATATTCTTATAAAGATGGATTATCAACTTCTTGGTTTATACCCCACGCGCTATCTTGAAAGATTCCAGTCACGGCTGCTGACGGATATTTTGCACATCGGTTATATAAGTTATTATTTCTTGCCTTTCTTATTAGGTGTGTCACTAAAGTTGAGAAAGATGGAGAAGGAGTTTCAGCATGGGTTATTTTTAATTTTGCTCTGCTTCTATCTATCCTACATCGGGTATATCCTCTTTCCCGCCCTTGGCCCAAGATACAGGCTCCTGCACGAGACAGAACTGCAGGGTCTTTTGATCTACAACCATCTTGATCCCATTCTCAATTACCTGGAGGGGATAAAGAGGGATGCCTTTCCGAGTGGTCACACTGCTATTACTCTTCTCGTCCTTCACCTGGGCTTCAAATATCACAAAAGGGTCTTCCTGTTGTCATTACCCTTTGCTGTTTTACTGCTCCTGTCCACTGTATACCTGAGGTATCACTATGTGGTGGATGTCATCGCAGGAGCAGGACTGTATCTCTTCACCATTATTGTGGGCAACATGCTCTGGAGGAT
>WAQR01000206.1 GCA_015520145.1 Candidatus Hydrothermarchaeota archaeon | reverse complement strand
GCACCAAATACGCCGTTTAGAAACGCAAAAATCAAAAGCCATATCAGTATCTTCAATGCAATAGCAGACTCCAGGTATTCGTCTCCCAGGATAAGCATGATTATCTTATCTGCGGTTATAACAGTCCCTACAGCAGTTGGAAGGGTCAAGATAAAGATATATTTTAACGAACTTTCGTATATGAGGTCCATCCTGCTCCTCTCGTGTTTGAAAGAGTGTGCAAGCACAGGGAAAATGGCAACTGCGTATATTATGGCAAACGATGCCAGTGCCTCCACGAACCTGTATCCCGCAGTGTATATCCCTGCTTCAACATGTCCTTTAAGATGCGAGAGCATCACAATATCGATCCTGTAAAAGAATGGTAAAAAGAGGGCGGTAACAGCGAACGGGAGCGATTTTTTAATAAAGGCCCTGATAAACTCCCGATCTATACTAAATCCTGGTTTTGTAAATTTCCACGTGACTATCCCGAAAAAAGATGTTAATTTAAATATTGAAGAGGTCAGGTATGCCAGCAGGAGCCCAATTAGACCGTAATCAAAAGTTATTACAAAAATACACAGGATAAACAGGATTGCAACACTTGTCACATTAATCGCTGCCTCGTACTCCATCTTCTGATGTGCCCTGACTACCGCCATAAAAATCCTGGTAAATGTGGTAAGCACAATATAAATCCCTGTGACATACAGGTACATCTTTGTCTCCTCAGGATATCCCATCACATTTGCGGCAATCACAATTAAACCAAAAGTGGCTAATGACAGGGCAGCTTTTAGGGGCAGGATATTTGAGAGATATTTCTTTGTTTTGTCCTTATCAGCAGAGAGGTCCCTTATGACGAGATCACTCATCCCGAGATCAGAGAAGACAATAAACAGGCCTGTAAAGGCAAATACAAAAGAGTAAGTCCCATAGCTTTCTGCACCAAGATATCTTGCAACAAAAACGAATAGAAAAAAGAGGATTATCTTAGATGCAATTTCCGACATCACCAATGAGGAGAAATTTTTTATAAGTGTTTTAGCAGCGTTCATTGTTCTTGACTCTCTCATATATTGTATTCTGTTCTTTTGCAATTACCTTCCAGGAATATCTTTTCACAGCAAGTTCTCTCCCGCGCTTTCCCATCTCCTCTCTGAGTGTCCTGTTATTCAACAGCGTTCCAAGAGCGTTTGCTAATTTTTCCGGGTCATCTGATGGGACGAGGATACCTGAACGTCCGTCTTCTACGATGTCGGGAATCCCGCCTACATTCGAAGCCACCACAGGCGCCCCACATGCCATTGCCTCGATAACTATTATCCCAAACGACTCTATCAGGGACGGACATACAACCACAGATGCCTTCTGATACCATTCAATGAGTTCATTCCCACATCTTCCACCAATCCATTCAATTTTATGCCTGCCCCTTTTTTTTTCTATTTCTATTTGACTTAATATTTCACGAGAATACTCTGATTCTAAGGACTGCGGTGCTATGATGACCAATCTGCACGGGATATCGAGATGGTTGAGAGAGGACAGCAAAACATGAATCCCCTTTATTCTGTCAAATCGTCCTACGAAAAGAATAAGATTTTCTATCCTCTCCTTTTGGTCTGGGAAAAACAAATCCGTATTGACTCCGTTTGGCAGGATTACTGATCTGGATTCAGGTATCCCGAGACTCAATAACAATCTCTGCGTTGTGCGTGAATTACAGATGTGCATGCACACCGCTTTTTTTAGGATATGGCGGCACAGGATGTTTGTATGGTAACGTCCAAATGTTCCACCAAGAGTATGGTAGTGAAATAATTTTGGTTTTTTAACTGATAGGGTAAATAAAAGAAAACTCAAATCCACATCATCATGGTAGTGGAGGATATCATATTCTTTTAATATCTTAGTTATACCCGGCATCGGGATGACGTGCATCATAAATGGTCTGATTAAGGCGAACTGAAAAAAGAGACTAAATATCTTATTTAGCAATTTGAATCTGGTAATCGGTACGCCGACTGCTGCCCACCTTATAACTTTTATACCATCCTGGATGTATGATTCTGATTTAGGTCTGGGGTGCCATTTTGCATCCATATTAAATGTCAGGATACCAACTTCATGCCCATACCTGGATAACTCGACTGCGAGATTTTTTACAACGGTCTCTGTACCACCTACAATAGGGTCATAGGAAGGCGTTATCATAAGAATCTTCATGTGTGATCGTCCTCTTCTCTCAACTATCAACTATATACCCGCAGTCATATACCGGCGGTCTCTAAAAATGGCTGGAACCTCATGCGGTACACCATTGAACCACCATTGTCGAAGACCTTATCTGTGATATCAAGCCCGAGCATGTAGGGTATATTCGTATCACTCAGATTGCTGTCCACGCTCCCTCTAAGGGTTATCTTTCCGTTGACAACGTTGGAATACCGAAGATATATGTAGGGATTGCCGAATAGTTCCATATCCTTCTTGACTGCCCATATCCTGGCATTTGGAAGCATCCCATAACTTGTCAGGATATCCTGGCCATTGGCATCGGTAAAGATCGGCTTTTCTCTTGCAATATTACCAAGCCATTTAGCAGATTCGATATCCTGCTCATGTACATACAGACGGTTGTACATCTCTCCCTCCCTGGCGAGTGCTACAGACTGCTGTATCCCGACAAACTGATAGATCAGCCCTGCCTGAAATGCAAAATGAAAAACCAGTATCAGTACAACAATACCATATCCTATCTCCTTACCCTTCACCCGCAGCATGTCAATCACTTTCAGACCACCGATGACGAACGAAGGTGCCAGGAAAATCAATGTTTGAAGGTATACCCTCTCTGCATTGTATCCCTTTGAAACATATGGAGTTATCACAACCAGGAACAGTATGGCAAGGCCAATTAGTTGAAGCAAAACAAAGTCTCTCTTTATCTTGAGATCTCTCCATCTTAAAAAAACGAATAGTGTCCCTACCACGATGAATATACGTGTAAGTGTGCCGATATAAAATCCCATCCGTACCACCGGGTCACCGGCTTGCATACCAATAAGAGACAGCACAGTGGTGCCTTTGGTCTCTGGTTCAAGGAACTCAGAAAGATGCAGGAAGAAATTTTTCATCAGGTTTAGTAAATTCAGGAGAACACCTTCTGTGTAGACCTGCCATGCAAAAAGTGAGATCCCAATTAGGATTATCGTGTTTCCTCTTATTCTATCTGAGCTATCTGGGCGTGATTTTATGCCTGGTGCATTTAGTATGAAAAACGCAGTCAGTACAATAAACATGACTATCGCTGTTGAATAATGAGCCATTATAGCAGAAAAGACGAAAACCACAAATAATACCCTCCTTTTTAAGTGGCTTATCTTGTTGTCGAAGAGGGCAAGTATAAGTAGTGAAAAGAAGATGAATGCAATACCCTGCCTTGGTACCATTGGAAGCTGTGTGTGGAAATAGCCTAGGATAATAAAAAACAGGGCAGATAGAAACGACGTATATTTATCAAAATTGTACCTAGCTATCCTAAATACGGCCAGGGGAATAATGGAAAAAAAGGATACGAATATCAATTTAAAGATATACTCAGGAGAGATTCCGGTAATGACGTGGAATATTACGGGAAGTATTGTGATGGATATACAGGTTATATATGCATAAATATTATTTCGATACACACCTTCTTCAAGATATGGCGACCATAATGAATTCAAATCAGTTAAACGAAAGACATGATATTCGCCGTGGATATCATATCCGACCAGGTGCGGCGTGTTTAGAGAATGCATAAATAAAAGTGATATCCCGATTGTAAAGATGGCTACGGGATATACCCAGGCAGGTATCGTATTTCTCAAAAAAACGGTTGAGATGGAAAAGATGATTATCAATACGAGCAGCAGGATGAGTAATACATTGTTTCCTGTGTTATTTAGCAAGATAGTCCCTGCCACGCTTAATATTGGAAGGGAGACCAGAAAGATGGTAATGGGTATATGCATTCTCATCTCCAGGGTGATTTTAATATTAAATGGCAGTGCCATATCTTTGCGCCTGCTACAAAACAATAAAACAAGGATTAATATGCTAATCGAGAAGAATATTGGATATGTGGTAAGCGGCTTTTCGATTCCAATTACAGGGAGGGCATAGTTAATAATAATACCAGAGAACATCAAAAATGCCAGACTCAACCCTGTTGTATATAGTAGGGAGACCAATACCGTATTACGTTTATCAAGTCTTAGACAGAACAGCAATACCAGGCCAGGGATGAGGGCGAGATAGAAGAACCCAAGGATCTGGCGGATAAGTGGTATGTCAAAATATATTGATACCAGGAGTGCTGCCTGGATGCCTGTGATATATGCAGCAAATTTTTGGAATTTCATGTATTAACTCCATCTAAATAGTGATGGTTAGATATTATATCTCTCTTTTAATATTAATTTGATTGATACCATCCATCCTGTGATGTTCTTATGATTTTGTGTTATCTTTTGTTATAGACATCAAATATTTCCGCACTGGAGAGTGAACGGTTCCAGATACGGACTTCGTCTATAACGCCCATAAAATAACCTCTAAACCAGCCGGTACTAAATTCCTGGTCTCTTCCTTTTGTATCTTTGATACCGCCTGTATATGCAGGAGTTTTTTAGTCATCGATGACGGTCTTTGTAGAGGTTTTAAGAACCGCGACATTGCTCATGAATCCAAAATCTGCGTCAGCGAATATAAGTTTTTTCCATCATCTCTGGCTGTGTTGTGCTGTCTCTCTGGCGGGTTCCTTCTCTAGAGGTCCCTGAAAATAACACACCAGGAAAATAGCAACCAAAAAATAAATATGTCAAACCCTACAT
>WAQR01000205.1 GCA_015520145.1 Candidatus Hydrothermarchaeota archaeon | reverse complement strand
GGATAAGTATGGGATTCCTTTTCAGGTCGGTAATTGATCTACTAAATATCCCGCCTAACTCCATAATCCTGTCACCCCTGATACTATCATTTCAATCACAAAAAAGATAATATACTGCCTCTTACTTAACTCTTTTGAATGCATTGGGAGACAGTGAGGGTTTAGAGTATCCAATCGGCCGTATCCAATCGGCCTCTCACAGGACGGGCTCTCTTTTCTCTCTTTTGAAATGGGTGGTTATCCCTAAACCATCGAAACATCCCTAAGGCGATGTTCACCTTGCCGAACACACCCTGCCGAAATCTTTGGCAGATAACACAAAAGCCGAACACAGCGAAAACTATTTATAGTATAGAATAGTAAATTTATGCCTATAAAGTATAAGTAAGGAAAATTTGGGTGGGATGTGTGTGTTTTATATCACACTAATCCGCAAATAAACCAGAAAGAGGTGTTGATATGATAGGGACACGGTCTATGTCGGTAGGAGTTATATTTGCACTGATAATATTGGGTACTGCAGTTTCGCCTGTGCATGCCCGGATGGGGATGGGAGGATGTGGATCTTGTGGTGACTCTGGGCTCATATTGAGCCAGATAAATGATATCATTACAAAATACAACGGCAATCACTCAGGGCTTATGCAGGCATTTTCAGGTGAGTTCGGGAACATGTTCTACATACTCGTAAAAGGTGGCTTCATGTCAAGGTCAAAATCTGTGTACAAGGCTCAGATAGATTCCCAGGGCTATGTAACCGTAAGTGAGGTCGGCAGCGGCGGCGGCATGATGGGAAGGAGAGGCGGTGCAACGGGATACGACTGCGACACCAGTATCTGCATAACGACAACGAGGGATGATGTCAATACTGCATACGAGTATCTCATGGCAAACCCCAATAATTACATCACCCTATCGGAGGTATCTAACGAACTCTCCATCAAGCTTTGGAAGACATGGCTTTTGAATGCGGACCTGTTCGATGATATAATGACATGGATAGTGGACGAATATCTCTCTGTAAAAGGCGGGTAGTAGCAGAGAGCAAATAACCTCTCCTATCCTACTGCAATATCCACTTCCACTTACCCAGAGCACAATACCGCACAATACCCAACAAGCATAAGCATATAGCCTAGTCTGGTGTTATTTAGTGAGGTAAGCAGTAGGTTAATTATCTTTTTTTATTTTTATGTCTGACCTTAGAGATCTTGAAAGTTCCGGCAAAAAGGTGGTAATGTTCGGAGGGAAGGGTGGTGTTGGAAAGACGACCACCTCATCTGCGACAGCACTCCATTTTGCAAACCTCGGTAAAAAGACCCTCCTCATCTCCAGCGACCCCACCCAGAGTCTCAGCGACATATTTGAGACGGAGATACAGGCAACAGAGATACAGGTAAAAGGCGTCAGGAATCTCTTTGCGGTGGAGATATCCTCAGAAGAGATATTAAAAAGGTGGAAAGAAAAATTCGGGCCTGAGATATATGAGGCGGTTTCATACCTCGCCCCGGTAAAACCCGAGATCGTGGATTATATCGGCAGCGCACCTGGAATCGATGAGGAGTTCATGCTGGACTACATAAACGAGCTTGTAAAAGAAGATAGATATGATATAATAATCTGGGACACAGCACCAGCCGGGCATACCCTGCATTTGCTCAACATGCCAGTCGAATTCATAAACCACCTCACCGCCGCAGTGAATATCTACACCTCTGTCCAGAGCTACGTTGACAGGATCAGGTCAGGTCTTGGGGTGAAAAAGAAGAGGCGCACCATTGTCGAGATAATCGACGGCTGGAAGGACCTTTCAGGGGAGATCCTCAGACTCCTAAAAGACCCGACAAAAACAGAGTTTATCACTGTCACAATCCCTGAAGGTCTCGGGATAAACCAGACAACGCGGTTGATTAAAGAATTTGGCAGATACGGCCTTGGTCTTGAACACATAATTGTAAACTACGTGGTCACAGACCCTGATTGCGATTTCCATAAAAAGAGATACCGCATGCAGCAGAAATACATTGCAAAACTTAAAAAGAGATATCCCGGGCTGAAGATCGTTGAGATCCCTCTCTTCCCGACAGAAATTAAAGGAGTGGAAAGGATAAAGAAGATAGAAGAAGTCCTATTCAAATCCCAATTATCTCAATCTCTTTAACTCCTTAATCTTGTCCCTTAGCACTGCCGCCTTCTCGAACTCCAGGTTCTCGGCAGCCTTCTTCATCTGTATCTCGAGTTCTATTATAAGGTCTTCAGGCGATCTGGACTCATATACAAAATCAGGGACATCGAGTTCAGGGATCTTCTCTATCCTGACGGCAGGACGGACCTCTTTGGTAATCGTTTTTGGTGTAATGCCATGGGCTTTATTAAATGCGAGTTGGATATTTCTCCTGCGTTCGGTCTCCTTTACCGCTTCTTTAATTGCCGTTGTAATCCTGTCTGCATACATGATTACCCTGCCGTTGATGTTCCGTGACGCCCGCCCAATGGTCTGGATGAGCGAATTTTTGGAACGTAAGTATCCTTCCTTATCAGCATCAAGGATGCCGACAAGAGATACCTCCGGGACATCAAGGCCCTCACGAAGCAGATTTATACCGACAAGGACATCGAATTTGTCAAGACGCAGGTCCCTTATTATTTCAATCCTCAAGAGGGTATCGATATCTGAATGCAGATACCTGATCCTAACGCCGACCTCTGTGAAATACTCTGCAATATTTTCTGCCATCCTCTTGGTAAGTGTCGTGACAAAGACCTTCCCGCCTGCCTTCACGGTTTTATTTATCTCATTTAAGAGGTCGTCAATCTGGTTTTTGGTTGGCCTGACCTCAACCACCGGGTCAACCAGCCCAGTAGGTCTGATAATCTGTTCAACGACTTTCTCGCTTTTATCAATCTCGTATCTTTCAGGGGTTGCTGACACATAGATGACCTGGTTAATCCTTTTATTGAACTCGTCAAATTTCAGCGGTCTGTTGTCGAGCGCCGACGGCAACCTGAACCCATACTCCACAAGCGTCTCTTTTCTTGAGCGGTCGCCTTTATACATCCCGATTATCTGCGGGATTGTCCTGTGAGATTCGTCAATGAACATGAGGTAGTCTTCTGGGAAATAGTCCAGAAGGGTGTAGGGCGGTTCGCCTTCCTTCCTACCGAGGAGGTGCCTGGAATAGTTTTCTATACCTGAACAGTATCCGATTTCCCTTAACATCTCGATGTCATACCGCGTCCTCTGCTCCAATCTCTGGGCTTCGAGTAGTTTATTTCTGGATTTCAGTTCCTTAACGCGCTCTTCGAGTTCTTCCTCTATTGCATGAAGTGCGTGTTTCATCTTCTCGTGAGGGGATACGAAGTGCCTGGCAGGATAGATCATTATATGCGAGAAGGTGTTTAGTGTGCTGCCGGTTACCGGGTCTATTTCCCTTATCCTCTCGATTTCGTCACCAAAAAGTTCGATTCTAAAAATCGTGTCTGCGTATGCCGGGAAGACCTCTATTACATCGCCCCTGACCCTGAACTTCCCCCTGGTGAGCTCCACGTCGTTTCTTTTGTACTGGATATCGACAAGCCTTTCAAGTATTGTGTCCTGTCCAATCTCTTCTCCGACGTCGATGGAGAGTGTCATTGCAGAGTAATCAGACGGGGAACCCAGCCCGTAGATACATGATACACTTGCAACGACTATCACATCTCTCCTGGAGAGGATGGAGGAGGTTGCTGAGTTACGCAGCTTTTCAATCTCTTCGTTGATCGATACTTCTTTGCCGATATAGGTATCGGTCTTCACAACATATGCCTCTGGCTGGTAGTAGTCGTAATAGCTTACAAAATATTCGACTGCATTATCCGGGAAGAGTTCCAAAAACTCGCTGTAAAGCTGGGCTGCGAGGGTCTTGTTGTGCGAGATGATGAGGGTGGGTTTTTTGACATTGGCAATCACGTTTGCCATACTAAATGTCTTCCCTGAACCTGTGACACCGAGCAGGGTCTGATGTTTCAGGCCGCGTTTTATTCCTTCTGTCAGCTCGTTTATTGCCTTTGGCTGGTCACCTGTTGGAGAAAAATCTGAAACAAGATTGAAGTCCGGCATAATAGTTGTGGTTATGGACTGAACTGATATTTATTACTTGACGTTGACGTACATCCGGCACCCACCGTCCGGCGGGTATCTGAAGTCGCCGAAGGCAATTTGGGCGAAGGTGCGAAGCCAGATACCCGCTTGTTAAGTGAGGGCGTTACCCCCGGGCAAACCGAAGGGCTGCGAAGAGTCGGGGTCAGTTTTATCATGGTATCACTTCCCTGTCTTTTAGTAGAGTTTGGGTTCTATGAAGGAATCTTCTGGCGTTCTCAATAGCTATTTTGGCGCTATCCTCATCATAAGTCAGTGCGTAATCTGCTTCATGCCTTATGTCCATGCTCATTTCGAAGTTATCTACAAATTCTTGCTCTAACTCTCCTACCTTCACGTATAGTTCTTTAAGAGCGATTGTTAGACAATAATGGCTTTTTTCTCTATAGCCTCTTTTGAGTACAAGTGCTTTTGCTGCGTGAAACATTGAGTAGTAGGCCTGTACAGAAGACCATTTATAATCTCCATTATGTACACTTTCTTCTGCACGCATCAGATCATATCGTGCGCCTTCTAACTCTTTCTCAATCATCCTATCAGACAATTCTATCTTTAGAAGGCGTCTTTCCTTTAAACACCTCTCAAACTCATTCATTGATATCACGCCATAGAACTATTCCCTTATTCACTTCATCGTAAAA
>WAQR01000204.1 GCA_015520145.1 Candidatus Hydrothermarchaeota archaeon | reverse complement strand
TGCTTGAGACAGTATTTGATTTGTCACCTACAATCTCGGTTATACCATGTATGAGGCAGAAAACCCTGTCTCCAACTCTGGCAACTGGTTTACCGTTGACAAATACCCTGTCTTCATTTGGCATTATATAACCGCCGTGGTCAATACAATCAGCCGATGTTGCAATTGCACCCCTGCCAGAAGTTCTGTTGCCTTTACAACCAAGATTCGGGATATCTATTTTGATCTCGATGTCTGCTTTGCATAACCCTGTATCCACGCCTTTGAATGCCAGATGGAGTACCCCCCTTGATATCACCTTGGAGAGGTCGTTTTTTTGCAGGGTTATATTTTTGGAAGCGGCACAGGAGGAGACAAAATCCTGCGGGTCGCCATTTGAGGGTGTAAAAACGATCTGCTCCGGTGGGATGCTGAGAAAATAACCTGTTATGTTCCTGTTACCTGCAGAATCGACAGGATGGCCCTTTTGTGCATTACCGCCCATAAATAAAGGAAGACCTGGTATATATCTGTATCTGTCCAGAGCAGCCCTGACAACCTGCTGATTCCTTATTGTTGCCCGCCAGCCCGTAAAGTTTATGCTCTTTATCCTTTGCTCAGATAGGAGTTTTGTATTGTCAGCCTTCAACCCAAAACCATCAAAGACCCCCTTTCTGTCTGCAACTGAAAAGATATAGACTGCATACCAGTCTATAGGACCCTGGGTAACCACCTGATACTTCAATTCCCAGCTTTCTGGTTGAAATGAATAGCCGGATTCTCTCCATACCACTCGTGTCTTCCTGCATAAGACAAGCACTACTGTAAAGTCTCCTGGAATGGACAGCTTGTTCTTTGAAGAGTAAAGATTTGTCAGCTCCTGTATAAGCTTTCTTGACAGGGCATCTGCCTTTGTGCAGTTGGAATGAAAATACCAGTTTTCTATTATCTGTTGTCGGAGAGATCCTATCTTTTTCAACTGAGGGGGAAGATGTCCCCTGTATTTGATGGCAGTCACAGGAGGCTGTTGTCCTGTAGTAGCAGAAGTGACATGTCTCTCTGTTGTCTGTGAAGTTCCTATAGAGAGTGGGGGGGCAACACTTGGCATTGATGGTGTCTTGGGTTGCCTGGATCGTTTTTGTGTTTGAGATGATGGTGATGACTGTTGCTTCTGGGGTTCTCTTTTCCTCTTTATCTTGTTCAAGATATCCCCGTAGGGGCTGCTTCCCTGTCCGGACATAAAGGGATTTTCTGCAGTTGCGTTTAAACTGTTTAGTATCAGCAAAAAAGGTAGCAATAAAAAAATAAAACCCTTTCTCATACTCTACCTGTCAGGTTGAATACTTGATCTGACCAGGGTGGGCCCGACCTTGAATTCCTTTTTTTCATAAAAGTCAGTCGTCCATCGCACATAGTTCTTGTCTTTCCTTTTTCCCATAACAATCAGTTTGAGAACGATGCTATCAATACTATTAAACAGTTTAAAACAGGTCTCTTTGCTGGCTGTGTCTTTAAAAATCATGTATATCTTATATCCTGAGGATTCCTGTTTCTTAAATTGAGGTTCATAATCCATAGATATCTGACAACCTAATATGTCATTAATCTTCTCCCATTTTGATGTATAGATGTCACCATCCTTTATATAAAATGGTTTATCCAGAGGCAAAAAAGGTACGTCTATTAACGAAGTTGGAGATTTAGGATAATCCGGCAACTTAACATATGCTCCTTTTTTAAAGTTAAGCATTATTTCACTATCCTCTTTTACATAAAGAGAATAATAGGGCTGTCCTCCGGTATTGACATGTCCGCTGATTATTATCACCGAATCATTCTGTCCATATGGAACGTTATTTTTGGTTACAGCTTTAGTATTTGCCGGGAGCCTATTGATTGTATTTTTCAATTTTACATCAGCAGATTCTGCATATGATGAATAAAAACAAAATAAAACCATATTCAAAAAAATAAGCACTCTTATTGCCATAAACAATCTCATTTGCCTGCCTCCTTTATTTTTTATTGGTTACATCTGATGCATTGCGTAATCCTGTCCCTGTTGTCGGCACTGCTAATATGACCACCCCTTTTATTTCCCTCTGTCCGCTGCCGGTCGGAAGATAGCCAGAGAAATTTACACCTGTTACAGTCCTCTTTGCAGTGCCTGAAGGAGGCACCGCTGTAAAATTAACACCTATAATCCTTCTACCGGCACTGCCTTTTGTCATCAGTGCGGATAAGTTTATATTTTCAACTTTCCGTATCCCTGATCCGGAAGAAGGATAAGAAAGAAAGTCAATTCCTGAGATCTCCTTTTTTCCTGCTCCTGTTGGAGGCATTGCTTCAAGGTTGACCTCGTTAATATTTCTGAAAAATACCTTTGATTTCCGGGAAGAAGAGTAAAGGGCAATTGTAGTGCCGGTCTTTTCATTCTGCTGAGGTTTAATATTCTTACTTCTTCCTATTGCACTGATTATTCCCTCATAGGGTGAGCGTTCCTTTTCCTTAAAAGGCTGAATAGTGATTATGGTCTGTCTGCCCTGTTCATGCTCAAGGTCTATTGCCTCAAGCACCTTCTCAACCTCCCTGAGCCTTGAGGGCTCCTTTTCCCTGTGGTGATGCCCCCTTCTATTATGTACCCCGGGATGCTGAACCTTATGCGGTGGTTCTTTTTTACTGTATTTCTTTTTTGAGCCCTTATCTTTTTCTTGACCCTTACGGTGGGGGCTCTTCTTTTTATGGACATCTTCATTATCTCCCGGCTCAATGGGCCTTACCAGAACCACCCCACCTTCGCCCCTGCCGGCTGCAGACTCACCGGGTGTTACCTCCTTTGTCAGGGGCTTTTCCGTCTTATAAGGCTTAACACCTGATACACAGCAGTCATCTTTTACAGGCTCAGGCACGGCGGATTTAAGAAAACACCAGCCGTATATAACCTTATGCCTCATGTAATACCCGGGTTTTATGTATGTGTATGCCCTGCACTTTGGGTCATCCGCACAGACCTCCTGGCATACCCCCGGCCCTTCTCTTGTGTGAAAGCTCCTGTAGTCAGCACCAGGGCGGTCTGTGTCGGGCTCAACCCAGGAGGGGGGTTCCTTCTGGTTTGAAAGCAGTACTTTTTTCAGGTCCCTTACTTGATTAAGCGTGTCATGCCCTCCACCAGTTTGCATCTTTACATCAGCAGCCTGTATATGGGCCGGATGAAAAACCAGCATCAAAATAAGAAAACAGATCAGGTAATTAAATAAATGCCTATTCATAATCTCCCCATCCAATCTCAAACCAAAATGCAAAAACATACACATTTACTTTTTTCTGACAGGACCTAATTTATGTCCTTCTGTTATTTTCCTGGGTCCATATATATCCCATTCTTCTGCTATCTTGTCACCTTGATGCCTTATAACAAAAGGATATAAACCACTTATATCAAGCAAACCACTAAAGAATCTAAAACAGTAAGTATTTTTTGCTGTATTTTTGAAGATAATGTATGTCTTATAACCCAATGATTCTTTTCCTTTAAACTGGGGGGGCATAATCAAGCACAATCTTGCATTCTTTTGGAGCATAGGCCCAGTAAGTTGGAGAGCATCCATGAATAGCCATCTTAGGGTCACAACCAAGGCCTGCTTCAGGATTTTCTATTTTAAAGTTATTCCAGGTATCACAAACAACCCCGGGCTCACAATTAGGATTTCCATGCATGTTTCTCATTCCAACAAAGACTGCATAATAATCAAAGCCGTTCATGTCAATCTTGCCACTTACGATGATAACGGAGTCATCAGGGCCTACCGATGCGGGAAGCTTCTCTATCATTCTTGATGAACCTGAAATTGTCATTTTATTTGTCTTTAGAGAAGGATTAAACTGTACAACCTCTGCTAACGACCGACTGCAGGAAAATGATATTATCAATATACATATTGCAACAAAGAAAAGCACCTTATGTAATAACCGTCTTTTCATATTCAGCACTCCTTTCATCATTTATTTTCTTTGAATTGCTTTAAAATTAACCCCTGCTATCAACCTTTTCCCGGTACCGTTTCTTGGCGATACCGAAAAATCTACAGCTTTTATCTCTCTTGCACCAATACCTCTCATGGGCTGAGCTATAAAATCGTTTGCCTTTAACTCTCTTACCATGGCAGCCATTCTTGGCATAGTTGTGAAATCAACTCCAGCAATTTCCCGTTTTCCTGAGGCAGCCGATGGAATACTGCGAAAATCTACGGCTGATATTGTTCTTACACCCTTTCCTTCAAGCGGTATTGCGGTTATATTTATTCCCTTAAGCTCTCTTTTTGCTGTCAGGTTCAAGAGTAAATCAAGATTTACATCCTTCATTACCCTTTTCCCTGTGCCTGAAAGCGGCTGTGCCAGAAAATTAACACCCTCTATATCCCTTATACCTGTTTCCATAGGAAAGGTGGATGTAAAAATACCCTTTGGTGGAACCGACAGGGAATTACCGACTGATGCCTTATTCTGAAACTCTTTTTCAGAAGGTAAAGAGGGTGTTCTATGTGGATATAAATGGGTAGTTTTTTCTGATTCCTTTATCCTTGCTGCAGGGCTTTTCTTTATTGCTTTTAAAATATCGCCGTACGGACTTGATGGCTCCTGACGAGAATTATGCCGGGGTATGCCTGCCATTTTCTGTCTCCTGTTCTCCTCCCCAAGGTCTATAGACCTGATTATATCTTCGGCAGTCTCCTTATGTGGGCGGGACTGTTTTGCCGGTTTTACAGGCTTATTCCTCGTTATAACAGG
>WAQR01000203.1 GCA_015520145.1 Candidatus Hydrothermarchaeota archaeon | reverse complement strand
TCTGCTATCTTCCAGGCACTCATCCCCCGCTCACCAACCCTGTGTGCTGCATGTATCTGACGAACATCACCCCCAGTAAGATTTATCTTCATCTTCAGCCAATGGTATCATCTACTCTCTGGACTACAGTGAAGAAACAATAAAGAGATAAAAGGAATCGAGGAATTGAAATGGAGATAATATTTTTAGGAACTACTGCGGCAGTACCAAGTTCGAAGAGGGGCCATGTTGCCATTGCACTAAAATATCATGACGAGGTCATACTCTGGGACTGCGGCGAAGGTACACAGAAACAGCTTATAAAATCAAATGCCAGTTATATGAAAATAAAAAAAATATTCATCACACATTTTCATGGTGACCATTTCCTTGGACTCCCTGGATTGATCCAGACCCTTGGTTTTATGGGCAGGGTCGAACCACTCCATATTTACGGCCCTCCTGGAGTTGGAAAGATAGTCAGGTCTATCCTCAAGTTGGGGAGGCCATTTGACAGGAACTTTGAAATCTTTACTCACAGGATATATGACGGATTTGTCCTCGATGAAAAGATGTACCGTATCAGATGCGTCAGGGTCGAGCACAGCGCCCCTGCCTTTGGATTGATATTCGAGGAAAAAAAAGATAGAGAATTCCTTGTTGAAAAGGCATTAGAACTGGGATTAAAGCCAGGGCCTGTATTTTCAAGACTTCAAAGAGGTGAGACGGTAAAGCTAGGGGAAAAAGAGATTCTCCCGGATGACGTGCTCGGGGACATAAAACCAGGTTTTAAGGTTGTCTATTCCTCTGACACGCGGCCGTGCAAAAACATCGAACAAAATTGTAAAGATGCCTGGCTAATCCATGAGAGTACATTCGACAGCGAATCTGAGGAAAATGCCAGGGACGCCGGGCATTCGACCTGTGTAGATGCAGCAAAAATTGCAAAAAATGGCGGGGCGAGAAAACTCTTTTTGATACATATAAGTCCCAGGTACAAATCAGACGAAATTTTACACAGGCAGGCAAGGGATATATTTGAGAACACCGTTGTCACAAGAGATTTGATGATGGAAAGGCTGAAACTTTAGCTCTTAAAGCAAAGTTTATAATGGTCAAAATACAAATTACTGATAGTAAAGATATAAATAGAGGTAATTTTAATTGACGGACGTCTCGGTGGTCTTACCCTGTCTTAATGAGGAAGAAACTGTCGGTATTTGTATCGATAAGGCAAAAAAAGCTTTTTTGGATATGAAAATATCCGGAGAGGTGGTTGTCGTGGACAACTGCTCTACAGATAACTCGGCAAAGATTGCAGAAGAGCACGGTGCCAGAGTGATTAAGGAAGAAAAGAAAGGCTACGGCAATGCGTATCTTCGCGGTTTTAAGGAGGCAAGAGGCAAAATAATCGTCATGGCAGATGCCGACAATACCTACGACCTCCTTGAAATGCCGAGATTTCTGGAACTTATCAACGAAGGTGCGGATTTTGTCATGGGTTCCAGGTTGAGGGGTAAAATTGAACCCGGGGCAATGCCATGGCTGCACAGGTATATCGGCAATCCTCTCCTCACTTTCATGCTGAACCTGTTTTTTAAGGCAGGGATATCAGATTCCCACTGCGGGATGCGGGCAATAAAAAAGTCTGCACTTGAAAAACTTGATCTCAGGATGCCGTCAATGGAATTCGCATCTGAAATGGTTATAAAAGCTGTTAAAAACGGGCTTAATATAAAAGAGATCCCGATAACCTACTCGAAAAGGGGAGGGGGTGAGGCAAAATTGAAATCGTTTGAACACGGGTGGAGGCACGTCAGGTATATGCTGCTGTATGAGCCCACTGCACTCTTCCTTATACCCGGAGCTCTGTCTTTTCTCGGCGGTCTGGTAGCACTGGCCACGATAACCACGCGCATTCATTCCATGGTGCTGGGCAGCCTGTTTACTATCCTGGGTTTCCAGATAATCACGCTTGGGATTTACTCCAAGATATTTGCCATTGTCAGAGGGATTGAAAGACCTGACAGGATAATGAGATTCTTTATCCGATACGAGGCACTGGAATACGAGATGTTCCTGGGTTTTCTTATCTTCCTTGTAGGTGCAGGGATAGGTATAAAGGTCATACTGAGCTGGGTGACAGGGGGTTTTGGTGAGCTGTCCCAGATAAGGAGTGCAATTATATCTTCCACCCTGGCGATTATAGGTATCCAGATGATATTCTCAGCGATTTTCTCAAGTATGCTTCTGCTTGACAGGGTGGAGGAGGAATGACTATAATCTCATTTTAACACCTACCTGACGGAATCAGACAATACCTGAAATGAAAACGTTGAGTTCATTTTAATGAAATATGAAGTGATTGTCACCGATAGATTTGAGATTCATGACCTCTCTGCTTTCATTTATCTGGTCTAACAACTCGGCATCTGAGAGGACTTCCAGAGTGGGTTTCATACTCTCGTATTTAACGCATTTATTTTTTCTTTGTTTTCGTAAATCGACTTATGCAGTGCAATCTATCATACCGGGACTGACTCGTTTGATTGTCATTTTGACTATTCCCAAATGGATTCCACGCGTTCATTTTTGAGTATATCCTCATCACTTGTTATAATCGTTGCTTTTTCTGCCTTTGCCAGAGCGCATATCATCCTGTCATGGAGTTCGGGAATATTCAGTTCTAAAAACACTTCCCAGGTGGCCATGCCCATATCAACTGGCTGAATGTACTTAGAGGCCCATATTAGGTCCAGAACTTCTTTAATAAAAGCGGTAGGATTCTCAGTGTTCAATCTGTTCTTGAGGGATATATAGATGAATTCACCAATGACGATATGGGGTAGTAAGAGCAAAGACTCCCCTCTCTCTGCCGTCTTGAAGAGCCGGTCAACTTTATCCGGAAGCTCATCGTTTAAGTATTTTACAAAGGCCACGGTATCCAGAATGTATCTTGTCATAGAGTCCATTCCTTTCTGAGTTTTGTAAGTGCTTTTTCAAAAGTTTTTGTGTCGATCTTACCTGAAAGGATGCCCCTCAAGGATGTTCTTTTGTGCTTGATTAAAACCCCTTCTTTTGTGGGAAGGATTATAGCTTCTTCACCCTCTATTAGATGATATTTTTCTCTCAAGTCCTTGGGGAGGGTGATCTGTCCTTTGGAGCTTATCTTTGCAGATTTGGTTGTCATGTTATCTCCTGATAATTTCTTTACATTAGGTAAATAAAGTTTACCATTGGTAAAGAATGTTCTATATCTCCCCCAGGGTTTTCTGTGTCACATTGGAAAGTTGCATCATTTAAAGGGTCTTCATCAGTCATCGGTTAAGCCCTCCATAGTTCCATTAATCTGTCCCTGTTGACATGGGGGTCCAGTGCCTGACTTTGGTACACGTCCATAAGTGTCTCGAATGTCCGCTCGATTCCATAGTATCGCAGTATCAGGGTCAGCTGGACATCAGC
>WAQR01000202.1 GCA_015520145.1 Candidatus Hydrothermarchaeota archaeon | reverse complement strand
CATAAACCCTGCATAGAAACTGGTCCTTTCCAAGAAGCCCTGTATCAAGAAATGCCCGGTATCTGCATCCCCCCCTGCACTCTAAAATATATTCGCACCCCCTGCATTCCAGCTCATCGAGCTTTGGGATGTAATCTCTTGTGATTTTCCTCCAGCACTCAACAAGCGTGCTGCTCTTTATATTACCTGCGGGTATTGAGAAAAATCCGCATTTAGTTACATCGCCGTGAACATTTATCGAACAGATATGCGAGCCGCATGAGAGGTCATCATCTCCCAGATGCACGCCGCCTGTAAACCCGTAGCTTTTATATATCCTCACCGCCTCATCCATCTCCGGTAAAAGTGCTGGATTTTCAGCCATATTCCCGGTAGGAGTCGGGATATCGAGCGACCACTCAGATACACCAAGACCCTTCAAAAATTCGCCAAGCTTTTCAAACTCGTCAAGATTCCCTGCATGGATAATGGTTGCCACACTTACAGGTACGTATCTGACGGCATTCTCAATACCTCTGGCCGCCATCCTGAAGCTCCCTTCACCACGAAGCATATCGTGCCCTGCCTCAAGGCCATCAACACTGACCTGAACTACATGGACCTTACCCTCCAGCCTTTCTGCAATCTCCTCTGTGATCAACGTGCCGTTTGTCAAAAGCTCTATTCGTACAGGAAACCTGCTGGCAAAATCAATGATCTCCCAGAAATCCTCACACAGGAGAGGCTCGCCGCCGGTCAGCAGGAGCTTCCATCCATACTCTCCAAACTCCCCTATCGCCTTTTTAGCCGCCTCTAATTCCATATCGGTATCCTCCTTCTCCCCGAGATAGCAGTGCCTGCAGTTCAGGTTGCAGTTCTCCGTGATGTGCAGTTGCAGATATCTAAGAGACGGGCTTCTATTGTCCTTGATACGAAAACATTCCGGTGCGCTGTCGTCTCTTTCATTGACAATGCATCCCTCTTTAAAGAGGTAGTCAACAACCTCCATCCCGCTGCCGCCCGTCCAGCCCGTCCTCTTTTTCAATATCTCCTCTAAAGGATTCCTGCCGGTGCAATATTTTAATAATTCAAACGCCTCATTATCCAGCTCAAAGAGTTCGTCATCCAGGAAATTATAAAGCACCGGTTTTTCTGTCTTTTTTAATGAGCAGTTATTTAGCTTAGGGTACAGGGATACGTCAGAGTTCATCCAGATTCACTTTCCCTTCCTTTACAAGCCTCCGGCTTATTTTAAAAGCATGACACTCGAGCGTTTCCCCCTCTTTATAAAAATCGCACTTCCTGCATATGCGGTTCCTCAACCTGTCGTCCAGATCACTCTCACGGTTACTCTCACGGTCACTCTCCCTGTCGCACATTTACGGTTCACCCCATTTCCCTGTTCCCGTCTCCTCTGCTTCCTGTATCAATCCCAGCAATCTGTCGTGGATCCTTCCATTTGATGCGAGAAAGTCTTTTGAGTCTATGCTGTAGGGGTTACCATCAAAATCTGTTACAGTGCCCCCTGCCTCCCTTACAAGGATATCGCCAGCCGAAACGTCCCAGGAATTCGACCCGACAACAAAAAACGCCCCAGTCCTTCCAGATGCCACAAAGGCCAGTTCAAGCCCGCCTGCACCAAGCTGTCTTAATTTGTTATTTACAGGTTTTATCCTGGAAAAGATGCGGGTCATTCTTTTTCTGGATACGGTATCCCTGTTATTGCAGAAGGTAAGGATGGATTCATCAAAATCTGCCTCTGATACCGATATCCTCATGTTATTTAAAAACGCACCCCTCCCTTTTTCTGCATAGAAAAGCTCGTCTCTAAAAGGATAATAGACCACACCCAGTATGGGTTCTCCTTTAAATGTCAGGGCAATAGAGACATCGAAAAGTGGGTTTTGCATGGTGTAGTTTGTCGTACCATCAAGCGGGTCAACCGTCCATATATATTCCGATTCCGTTTCATCCCGCCCCGATTCCTCTCCAATGAACCCATATCCCGGGAACTCTTTTTGGAGGATGGATTTGATTTTCTCCTCAGCCATGATGTCTGCCTTTGTTACTATACTCGTGTCTTCTTTGTATTCTGGCCTGACCCTGCCAAAATAGTCCATCAACAGTTCTCCTGCATCTCTTGCAGCGTGTATTGCAGTCTCTAGTTCATTCATATTACCATTCTATTATCCTATCTATCCCTGCATATTTAAATCATTGTTATAAACCATTGTTATGGGATGCCCTGTATGTCAAGCCTCAGTCCAGATAGATTCCAGCTAGATCCTGCCAGGATAAGATCATAAGATCATAAAATCAACTGGGTCATACATCCAGGTCACACATTCCAGTTCTCATCCAGATATTTCTCTATCCTGGACGAGTCTATCGGCCCGACCAATACCT
>WAQR01000201.1 GCA_015520145.1 Candidatus Hydrothermarchaeota archaeon | reverse complement strand
TTATACTACTCTTTCTAACCTTAATATTAGGATACATACTCGTAAAAAAGCATAAGCTTATCCTGCCAAGCGTGCTGCTCTTCTCAATCGATACCTTCTATCTCCAGATAAAAAGTCTTGCAAAAAGGTTTGGCATTGCTGAGAAGACCGTAGACCAGATAGGGATAGAGGTCAGGAACGGGCTTAATAAAGAGAGTTTCTCAAGCATCGATGCAAAAGATAGGATCCTCGTAGTCCCCCAGTGTCTGAGGCATGAAAAATGTCCTGCCAGGCTCGATTCCATGGAGGGGGTGACCTGTAAAGGGTGTGGTATGTGTGATATTAAAGACCTGAAAAAAGAGGCAGAACGTCTGGGATACAGGTTCTATATCGTCCCCGGGGGGACATTCGTTGAGAGGATAATAAAGAGGGTCAGACCAAAGGCAGCACTTGGCGTTGCATGTCACAGAGACCTGTATGCAGGGATGCACAGGATTTCCAGGGCAGAGTGCGCTGTACAGGGTGTGCCTCTCATAAGGGATGGATGCATTCACACAGAGGTGGATATAAAAGAGCTTTTAAGAAAGATGAGGGCAGGGATCGAGGATACTGTCGAAGAGGTAGAGAAGGGTTGTAGTCCTGATGAGACCCCAAAAACAGGCTGATGTACAGTTTACTGACAACCATATACATATCGATCCTTTAAACGGGGATGGGATTGCTGCGGTCAAAAAGTTTGAACGTGTGGGCGGGAAGTACATCTTCCTCGTAAACAAGACAACCATGGACTGCAAAATCTCCCCTGATACATGTGAGTGTTTTGAAAGAATTTTTGACTATACAATAGGCCTGTCAGGCGAGATAAATGAGAGAACTGGTGTGAGATCATTCCCTGTAATAGGGATTCATCCCGCAGAATTTGTATATATGTGCGAGAGATCCTCTATTGGAAGGGCTGGTGAGATAGCCAGGAGGGCGGTAGATGCTGCAGGGAAGAGGGTTATGGAGGACAGGGCGGTTGCCATTGGAGAGGTGGGGCGGCCGCATTATCCGGTTAGTGGCGAAATCCTGGCAGCGTGTAATGGCCTTCTTGAGTATGTATTTGCAACTGCATCTGATATCGGATGTCCTGTCCAGATGCATACCGAAAGTTTTACTGAAAGGAATTTTTTAGAAATAAAAGAGATGGCAGTAAAGGCGGGATTGGACCCGAGAAAGATTATAAAACACTATTCCCCCCCTCTAATCAAGGCGGCGGGGAGTACCGGGATCTGGCCATCGCTAATTGCCTCAAAAGAGAACATCATAAAGGCAGCTGGGGAAGGGAACAGGTTTTTGATGGAGAGCGATTATATAGATGATAGGAGGAGACCCGGGGCGGTTGTAGGGCCAAAGAGTATTGCCAGGGTCTGTATGGGTCTGCTGGATGCAGGGATATTTGATGAGGATGACCTTCTAAAGGTCCACAAAGACAACGTGGAGGAGGTCTATGATATTGAGCTCGATTAGGACTTTGTCTTTTTTTGGGATAGCACAATACGTACAAAAGGAAGAGAAAAAGTTAAATGTGTACAACTAAATAAGACATACGGTCACTGGTAGAGGACAAGGACCTCGGAGTTGACCGTGATAGTTATTAAACTTCAATTTATTCTCATGAATTACAAAGAAATATATGACAGAGACTATTTTACAGGCAGGAAATCGTTTTTCTACAAACTGGGATATGGTAGATTTGCAGGGATCTGCTTTAGCAATACATTTAACCAGGTTGCTAAACATCTTAAAGACAGTGGAAAGGTCCTGGATATCGGGTGTGCATACGGTTTTATGCTTCAAAGATTTCCTGACTCGTTTCAGAAATTCGGTGTGGATATTTCCAGATATGCGATAGATATAGCAAAAGAAAGGCTGCCAACTGCAACATTCAGGGTCTGGAATGCAGAAGATAACCTGCCATTTGAAGAAGATTTTTTTGATATAATTTTATTAAAAGATGTACTGGAACATCTTGAAGATCCCAAAGCGGCACTCGAAAATATCTGGAGAGTGCTGAAAAAAGATGGGATACTCTACATCACTACCCCGAACCTGAATATTATCAGAGCGAAGATTTTCAGATACGCAGATGAAAAAGAGCATCACATCTCGTTATTCCCTCACTCGGATCTGGTTATGTTATTGAATGATCTGGGGTTTAAAATTGTTGAGCACTGGACATTTTTGGATATACTTGTTTATATGAGATTCATATCAAATATCGGGACTGAATCAGCGTTTATCTGTCAAAAATAGAGTTGTTTTATTATTTTCTATTGCTCCTATTGTTCCTATTGCCCCTACTGCCCCCCAGTACCACTGATAATCTCGTTCATCCTTGATATCAGGGTATTTTGAGCGTCATCAACATCCTTAATCCTTTTCTCCAGCCGTTCACTCAAATCTGTGATTTCTCTCTTCCTCCGTCCCAGCATCCGTCTAACCTCCTCCGGCGAAGGCCCGCCTGTAACCTTTTTAGCCTTCACAGACTCCAGGGGGTCCATGACCTTTTTTATCTTTTCGTCGGTTATATTGAGTGGACCAATGTTGAGTGAAGCTGCTATCTCATCCACGAACTTCGAATCTATCTCCCATGGTTTCATATCCCGTCTGATTGCCTCTGCCACGACCCTGCCCACTATCTGATGCGCGGTTCTAAACGGCACGTTTTTATCTCCAACAATCAGGTTTGCAAGTTCTGTTGCGGTAAAAAAATCCTCCATGCAGACCTGCAACATCCTCTCCTTTTTCACTCTGGATTTCAATATCTTCGGCAGGATATTAAGGGCGTCTCTGGTTATCCTGAAGGACTCGATTGTTATGGGATTTATCTCCTGCATAACCATGCTGTAGCCATATTGCAGGGATTTCATGATGCTTAGCACAGAAAAGAAGTTTCCCAAAACCCTGCTTGCCCGCGATCTCATGACTTCCAGGACATCAGGGTTCTTCTTCTGGGGCATCATGCTGGAGGTCGAGGAACACGAATCATCGAGTTCGATAAAACCGAATTCATACGTAGACCATAACAAAAATTCCTCAACAATCCTGCTTATCTCTATCATCAATATGCTAAGTCCTGACAGTACGTCCAGGATAAAATCCCTTGAGCTTACGGCATCTATGGAATTTTCAATGAGGCCGTCAAATCCCAGGAGCTCTGCTGTTCTCTCCCTGTTGATATTGAAACTGGTGGTAGCGATAGCTCCTGCACCCAGGGGATTTAGATTTACCCGCCTGTAACTCTCATCCAGTCTGTCCAGGGCGCGGGTTAGTGCATCGTAGTGGGCAATGAGATAGTGTCCCAGGGTAGTCGGCTGGGCATGCTGGAAGTGGGTATAGCCTGGCATGATTGTATCGATGTTGCCCTCACACACATCAAGTATGGCAGTGTTAAGTTCAATCAGGGCAGATGCCGTGGAATTCAATTCGTCCCTGATTTTCATCCTGAGATCGCAGGCTATTTGATCATTCCTGGAACGGGCGGTATGCATCTTTTTTCCAGAATCGCCTATTTTAGAGGAGATATAGTCCTCAACGACCATGTGGATGTCTTCTTTCTTTTTGTCGAGATTTAGTTTCTCAAAGGGTGTGTCTAAAAGCTCTTTCAGGCATTTGAGGATGTTTGCAGCGTCTTCTTTTTTTATTATGCCCTGTTCAAATAGCATTATCGTATGGGCAATGCTTCCAAGGATATCATGTTTGAAAATACTGGCATCAAAATCAAGCGAGGATGTGTATTCTGCAATATCCTCATCGACATCCTTACCCAGTCTGCCATCTCTAATCATTTTATCACTCAGTTACCAATTATAGTATAACATATAAAAAATATTGTCTGATTGAAGATTCTCTGTCAACTTAATATACATGCCACGCATAATATTCTTCTATATGACTCAAGAGACATACGACCCTAGTCCTTTAAAGATGAAAGTTTATATTTGACTTCATCAAGTTCACTGTTTATATCGTCAAACTGATCTCGGATCTCTTTTACATACTTACCATAAGCCAATAATCTACCAAACGACATTGCAGTGATACAATATATTATCACCACCGCAATGCTCATAAATATTTCAAAAGGACTAAGTTCCATATCCTATTCCACCATTGTCACATATCTATATCTTCTACCCATTAGGTACTAAATATCATGCCTTTATATATTAAAATATTTCTTTTTATATTATATCAAAACGATTGTAAATCCTAAAAAAATATTTGACAAATCGGTACAATATATATAATTTAACAGGAAAAGAACGAAAAGTACATCAAGAACGAAATAACCGGCACCATCTCACTGTCAGCACATCCCTCACTTCAAACTTTCAATGTTCTGTGCCCTTTATGATGACATGTGGTGTTGGTTCTGGCGGCGTCTTAAATGTATTTGCATTTTTATATGTAACAACATTCTTGCTGTAGTGCCCGACCACCTCATAATTTGTATCAAATGTAAGAAAGGCAAAGAAGTAATAGATATCAGGGAGAAGGGACGTGAGACATGCAATTAGGACACCAATTTTCATACTGCACCTGTGCTCAAAGAAGAATTTTATATAAATATTGGTCTTCCTCTGATCTGTAAAATCATTACCCTTCTCATCCAGGATGCCTGTAATAGTCAGCAGCAAGAATGGTAAAATAAGTATATCAAACCTCCCGCTTAAAATGATCAGTGATATAACAGCTATTGTGCTGCATTTAAATACGGTATTATCCACTTTGCCAGTCAAAAGTACTCCCATAAGCACTGCGAGAAGGATTGTCCCTGAACCCGTATCGAAGATAGATATACCAACCCACAAGACTACTAAAAACGGCGCGAGTATAAAAGCTGTACGTTTATCAAACACATCCCCATCAAATGCCTCGTCTATATATTTTAGACCAGCTCCAATTATACCAAACGCTACAATAATCGCATAGGATACAGCCGTTTCCATTTGGGACCACCACGCATCTCCATCTTACTGGAAAATATCTACTACCTATCTCCGATATAACTTTGTACCTATATAAATATAAACTTTTCTAGCTCACATCCCCTCTATCCTTGATGTTGTGTAATCCTCCTAATTTCGTGTATCAAGCACCTTTTTTAAAAACTGACCTGTGTATGAACCCTCTACTTTTGCAATCTCTTCAGGAGTGCCGGCAGCAACCACCCTCCCTCCTTTATCACCCCCCTCAGGCCCGAGGTCGATGATGTAATCTGCGGTCTTGATCACGTCGAGGTTGTGCTCGATAACAACCACCGTATTCCCTGCATCCCTCAGTCTCCCCAGTACGTTTAGAAGTTTTTTTATATCCTCGAAATGCAGCCCTGTTGTGGGTTCGTCGAGGAGGTAGAGTGTCCTCCCAGTACTGCGCTTGCTAAGCTCTGTCGAAAGCTTTACCCTCTGCGCCTCGCCGCCAGACAGGGTAGGGGCAGGCTGCCCGAGCTTGATGTATGAAAGCCCGACATCAAAGAGTGTCTGCAATTTATTCTTTATCGCCGGGATATTCTTGAAAAACTCGAGTGCCTCTTCAACAGTCATATCAAGCACATCAGCGATTGTCCTGCCCTTGTACTCGATTTCGAGGGTTTCACGGTTGTACCTCTTTCCCTTGCAGACCTCGCAGGGAACATACACGTCAGGAAGGAAATGCATCTCGATTTTTATAATTCCATCACCCCTGCACGCCTCGCACCGTCCGCCCCTGACATTGAAGCTGAACCTCCCTGGCCTGTAGCCCATCTTCTTCGAGTCAGGGAGCTTTGAGAAGAGTTCTCTTATCGGGGTGAAGACGTTTGTATATGTCGCTGGATTTGACCTCGGCGTCCTCCCTATCGGCGACTGGTCTATGTTTATCACCTTGTCGATATACTCTGTGCCGGTGATCTCGTCATATTCACCTGGTCTTACTTTCGACTTGTAGAATATCTTCTTTAGGGCGGGATACAGCGTGTCGTTTATCAGGCTTGACTTACCAGAACCCGAGACCCCTGTTATGCACGTGAACACTCCAAGCGGTATCTTTACATCGATATTTTTCAAATTGTTCTGCCGCGCGCCCCTGATTGTTAGATAGTGGCCGTTCTCATGTCTCCTGTCCTGCGGCACTTCAATCTTCAACCTGCCCGAGAGGTACTTCCCTGTAATCGATTCTCTGCTTTTTATAATCCTCTCAGGCGGTCCTGCAGCAACGACATATCCGCCGTGATCCCCTGCACCAGGCCCCATATCTATGACAAAATCTGCTGACACGATAGTCGCTTCATCGTGCTCGACGACGAGGACTGTGTTCCCGAGTTCTTTTAGTCTTTTGAGTGTCCTTATCAGTCTCCGGTTGTCTCTTTGATGCAGCCCGATACTCGGCTCATCAAGGATGTACAGGACACCGACAAGTCCAGAGCCTATCTGTGTAGCGAGCCTGATCCTCTGCGCCTCACCGCCTGATAGCGTCCCAGCCGCCCGGTCGAGTGTGAGGTAGTCCAGCCCTACGTTCATCATGAACCCGAGCCTCTCTCTGATTTCCTTTAGGATGTTCTCTGCGATAATCATCTGATTCTTTCCAAGCTTCAGCCCGTCAATGAAACGGATAAGTTCTCTGACCGACATAGCAGAGATATCAGCGATTGATTTCCCGCCAATCGTTACCGCTAGACTCGAGGGTTTTAGTCTCTTTCCTTCACATGCCGGACATTTTAGGACTGTTATATATTTTTCCATTTCCCTGCGCCTGTACTCCGAGTCCGTCTGTCTGTAAAGCCTCTCTAGCTGGGGTATGACTCCTTCAAAATGCCCGTCCCATTCGTAGTATGCATTAGTTGTCCTGGCCTCGTACCTGTAGTGGATCCGTTCTCCTGTCCCGTAGAGGATCACGTCAAGATGTTCGGGTGCCAGGTCTTTTATTGGTGTGTGTAAATCAAACCCGAACCGCCTGCCAAGGGCAGATAGGAACTGGCCGCGGTAGCCGAAGACCTGTGTCTCCCAGGGTGCGATCGCGCCCTCCATGATGCTCTTGTTTTTGTCAGGGATTATGAGATCCGGGTCGAACTCCATCTTCGTGCCAAGACCCTGGCATTTGGGACATGCGCCGTGCGGGCTGTTGAACGAGAACATCCTCGGCAGAAGCTTTTCAAAACTTATCCCGCATGTGAGGCAGGCAAGATGCTCACTGTAGGTAGTCCTTTTCTCACCTGTTTTTATAATCACTATCCCTTCTGCAAACTTCATGGCGGTCTCAATAGAGTCAGAGAGCCTCTTTTTGATTCCGTCTTTTATCAAAAGCCTGTCAACCACGATTTCAATCGTGTGATTCTTGTATTTCTCAAGCACGATGTCTTCGTCCAGATCCTTCAGCTCGCCGTCTATGTATGCCCTGACAAACCCCTCCTTTTTCATCTTTAAAAAAAGGCTTTTGTACTCGCCTTTTCTGTCCCTTACAACCGGTGAGAGCACCTCGATTTTCGTCCTCTCTTCCAGGCCTAATACCTGGTCGACTATCTGGTCAATACTCTGTTTCTCAATCCTTTTTCCGCACTTGGGACAGTGCGGGATACCTGCCCTTGCAAACAGAAGCCTTAGATAATCGTGAATCTCGGTGACCGTCCCGACAGTCGAGCGCGGGTTTTTGCTTGTCGTCTTCTGGTCGATGGAGATGGCAGGCGAGAGACCCTCGATATACTCGACCTTCGGTTTCTTCATCTGTTCCAGGAACTGCCTGGCATACGCTGAGAGCGATTCCACGTACCGCCTCTGCCCCTCGGAGTAGATGGTATCGAATGCGAGGGTGGACTTGCCTGAACCGGAGAGCCCGGTAATCACGACGAGCTGGTCTCTTGGAATCCTGATATCGATATTTTTTAGATTGTGTTCTCTTGCACCTTTTACAAAGATTGAATCTGGCAATTGGGATACCTCTTAAATACTCTCAATACTCTTAAAAGGTGTTGGAGGTGGTTAACATCAGAAAAAATGGGTTGACTGGGGTACGAGGATACACCAGGATATGGGATTATCCAAAAACTTTAATTAGTATCAGGGAATAATAAGATTATGAGGAGTAATAAAATTAAGTATTAACTTAATAGCATCTCCTGGAGGGGGTAAGCAAATTGATTATCAGGAAAAATATTTCTCTTGAAGAAAGATATGTTGAAATGATTCAGGACCTGATTAAAAAGCATCAGGGAAATTTTAGTGCCGCGGTTCGTGATGTAATAGAGCTGTATGATATAATAAAATCGCAAAGAGGAGGGGTCAGTATTGAGGACATAAAATCTGCAATAGAACCCAGACCCTCTCTTCGCGACAATTACATAGACGACCAGTATGGGCTTGTCATCCCAGTTCCACTGTTCAGATGGCTTTTGGAAAATTCAAAAGGAGTAGTACCGGACATAGAGGTGATCCAGGAACCGTATGAACAGGCAGAAGAAATAGATATCGAAAATATCAAGACGTGGGGAGAGACACAAAATAAAAGATTCAAAGAATTCGGGATCCCTGTAAAGGTCAATGTCCATGTGGATAGGAATGGCAACACGACTGTTTCGTACCGCGGTCTTGATCCATTGATAACCGAATTTTCTGCCACATGGCTTTCTCTACAGCTCATCGAGTCTTTTATGATAGAGACCGTGGAGAAATCTCCAAACGCAATTGTCATAACCTACACAAAAACAGAAGATAGGGAAGATCGAGAAGAGGCATATAAAAAAGTAATAATGCATTTTGGAAAGAGGCAGGAACTCTTTAACGAATTAAAGAACAGACCAGGGTTCTGGAACAGGGTAGTTACAGGGGTGAGCTTTGCAAATTATGACATCATCTTTTTAACCAGAGATGCCTTTGAGAACCTCTTTGGTAAAGAAGGTCACCTTGAGCTTATCCACCTGTTCAGGGAGGCCCTTGGAAAACCGATACAGGAGACGCCTCTTGAAGAGTTTTTAATCTTTTTCAAAGAATCTCTTGAAACGAATGGCCTTGTAAGCAAAGTGGATTTTGAAGGTGACAGGGTGATTGTATACCACGGCTACACAAACGAAAGGTTCATAAAAATTTTAGGAGACATCATTTTAAGGCTGCTAAATGAAACAGGGCACGATTTTGAGATCGAGCACCTCTACAAGACATTCATATTCAGACAGAAGAAATGAAATGAAAGAAAAAGAAAATGAAGGGACCATGGGCCCCCTCCCCCTTTATGGTTTTGATTTTATGTACGATTTGTATCCCAGAATTTTTTCAGTACTTATAATATAAGAAAGATATTAATATATATTTTTTCTTGAATAAAAATTCAAATAATCCCGAATTCTTAAAAGCCCTGGATGCCCCAGTTTATATCACATAGATCTCACTCCTATATCACTCCTATATCACTCCAAGTTTTCTTGCCATCTTTGTGTATCTGGACAGCTTTGCGAGATTACCTGTTTTTAGCTGGATTGACATTTTTTTATCTGCTACCATCTCCTTTATTGTCTTTCCAAGGTCATCTGTTCCTACAAACTCCCACAGGTCATTGCTTTTGTAGATGTTAAAGACGATATCCGGGTTGACCGCCCCTTCTACTACCTCTATATCGTTTTCAGTGACAATAATGGTGAAACTTCTGTTTATATCATCTACCACAACTGCCGCTCTATCGCCAGGACTCAGTGACCTTGTAATTTCGATATGCATCAATGCCCAGGATTCGATAATAAACGATGTGAGGTTCTGTTCACCTGGCACGATTTCATATCCTGCTTTAGCCTCACCTCTCCCGTCATCATATCCATCATATCCATCAAATTCAGCAGCAATATATCCCGGGCCTTCTACTGGAAAAACAACACCCGTCCTCCCCTTTTCTTTTTGAAGTTCGACAATCCATGTCATATTGCCTGGATACCCCTTTATTCTCATGTAAGAGGAGTTGTTGATATTTTTATAATATATCTGGGCTGCAAATACCCCGTTTACAGGCACTTTTTCTATTGCCTCTATCCGAATTGGATAGCTCTCACCTGCCACATCTCCTGTCAGGTCTGTCAGGTTTTTATCTAAAACATGCCCTTTTTTAGCATCGATAATATATACGAGATACAGGAGAGATAAAGCAGCAATAGCAACAATAAATACGCCTATCATAACCTTGGGATATAATCTTTTATCCATGTCATTCAAACCTCTTTTCTCTCACCAACCTTGTCTCTCATCGTCATCAAACCAGCATTATGGTAAATGTGTTTCTTAACCCTGCTGCAAACCCGAGGATTATTATTGCAAGATACCAGAATTCCCGGTTATTATCCTTATCCACGACCTTCTGAATTATATAGATTACCAGTAATAAAACGGTGATTTTTAAAGGGAATATAACGAGTGCGGTACCTGCAAGTTCTATCAGATAATTCTCGAAGATGTGCTCTTCGAAAAACCCGTAGAGATCTATACCCACAAACGTAGCGCTGGCATCCAGATAGTGTGCGGTAAATATCCCGTATATCCAGCTATTTTTCAGGTCAGAATATTTTGACAGGGATATCAAAAAAATGGTGGCGGCAGAAAGAAGAATAAAGATTGACAGTATCTCAAAAAGCGGTCTGATCTTTTCGATATTTATGATGACTGTGAGGAGGGGGTATCCAGCAATCATCGACCCCGCTGCCAGCACAAAATCTGAATGTTCTAAATTAAATCGTCTGCGTCTGCAAAACCCTCTGCCCAAAAACCATCTGCCCAGGATAAAGGTGCAGATATACAGGACAGATGTTGTGAAAAATATCCCTGGTGTGACAAAGAAAAATGAAGTCGGAAAAATATGGGCATCTACAAGTGACCTCAGTGAGGTTGCAAATACAATAAATGGCAGGATACCTATCAAAAAGGCTCTGTCAATTTCGATTTTCAGTCTTATTATAAGTTTTTCTAAAAGAATTATTGCAAATCCAAGGGTGAGCCCATATACGAGGGTATTGACTGTATTGTATCCTGTCTGCTGGTATATCGGGTCAATGAAGTACTGCTGGATAAGCTGGATAAGACTGGCCATAGTTTAAAGTATTATCCAGTTAATTTATATATGTTAATCTTCAAATTACTCGAATCCAACTATGGAGGAATCTAATGGCAGGTAAGCATTCATCAAGAAAATGGAAGAAACGAGGGAAATGCCGATGGAAAACTAGGAAAAAGAGGCTAAAGGAAAGAAGAAGGAAAGCCAAGATCAGGAACAGGTAACAGGTAAAGACAGGTGGATAAAAATAGATAGCCCCTGCCTGAAAGAGACCCGTCCTGAAAAAGCGGGGGTGTCCGAGTCTGGTCAAAGGAGACAGGTTTAGGACCTGTTGGCTTAGTGTCTGCGAGGGTTCGAGTCCCTTCCCCCGCATATCCTTTTCTTTAGAGAAGCCTTTAAGAGAAGGAGAGATGGATTATAAGACTGATGATAATTTTATAATTCTAAATATTGGAAGGGAAAACAAATAATCGCGCCTGAAGCACGGTGTTACCTGTATAGATACCAAAAGAGTTAAAAGACCGGAAAGTATACTGTCTATTTAGAATGTCAATGAAGAGAGAGAGAACCGTATTTGGAAGAATAATTATTTCACTTATAATAACACTGGCGGTGGTAATGCCGCAGGTCTTCGCGGATATATATTCTGCAGGTGGCGGGCAATCGATAACCGGCGGTTCGGTAAATGCGATATATCCTGTAGACTTTGACGGGGACGGTATTTTAGATACTGCCATAATCGGCACTGATTCGAATGCAGTGGCAGTGGGCGATGCATCCTGGGATATAAAGGTCGGAAATGTACGCGGCATATCTTCTGTAGACCTGGACAGTGACGGAAACCTGGACGAGGTGATCATAGCAGGTGGAGATATCGTTGCAGCAGATTCTAATGGAGAATTATGGAGGATCAATGACACCAACGGGTATTCCGTTGCCTCAGCAGACCTGGACAGTGACGGAAAGATGGATGAGTTTGTAGTTGGGACCGGGAAGATGGTAATGGCATTTGATGGCTCAGGAGACTCCATCTGGAATTATACCGATGTGGAACGGGCTGTGTGGTATCTGGCGGTCATCGAGAAGAGGATAGTACTCGGTGAACAGGCAGGCAGGGCAATCACATTCCTGAAATATGACGGAAGCCGCGTTAAAACTGCGAGTACCTCAGATAGAATTGTTGCGATGGTGGGTTTTGACCTAAAGCAGAAAGGCAGTCTAAACGGGGTTGCAGTCGAATCTTTTGACGGAAACGTGGAGGCATTTGATTCGAGCGGCAATCTGAAATGGACATATGAAGGGCGGGACATTGAAGCGCCGGACAGACTTTCTAAATCCCTGATGTTTGCGATGGACAGGGACTCGAAAGGGACAAAGGACTACATATTATTCAATCAGGATAGAAAGGTCTACTGGATAAATTCCAAAGGGTCTGGAAGCGAAAATTCTTTTATCGACTCGGCTATATCGCCCGCAGATTTTGACGGGGACGGGATATACGACGATATTGTTATAGGCAGGGAACGTGAGGGTGGAGAAGGTAAGATAGAAGTATTCAATGCGAAATACAAGAACCTTGGCATGTTTAACGAGACGGGGGCATCAAGCATCATTGCCATTGGCAGCGGAAAGGATAACAGCAAGATTATCGCAGTAAATAAAAATTT
>WAQR01000200.1 GCA_015520145.1 Candidatus Hydrothermarchaeota archaeon | reverse complement strand
CCTATGAAAACTCTGTTTTCGGGAGCCTGAATCCCTTCTCCTGGGTAAATCTCCGCCCATTTGGAGCCCCATAACTGACCGTGACCTTGATCTTCCTGTCAAGGTTATTTATATTCAGCAGGGTGAAATCACGGGAACTGTAAGGATAGAGGTCATTTATCTTTTCCTTTAAAATTGTCCTCCCATCCTCAGAAGTACACGTCACAACACAATTAGACGCCAGCTCTTTCCCGATATTCTTGACTGTAAGCTCCACCGGCCGTTCTTTTGCTCTTAATTCCATCCTCATCTTCGGCCTTGGTGCACGTTTCTCTTTAAATGCCTTCATGACCTTCAGGGCACTGTCAATAAAATCCATACGCTTTAATTTAATCTCCTGGTATTTTTATCTTTCTTTATTGCAGTGGCTTGCTGTGGCATTAGGTGTGACATTATGGCGGCACTAGCTGACGACACGTACATCTGAAAACTCAATAGAAGGCGTCATAATCGAAGAGACCTGCTTGACATCTTTACCGAACCCTTCTATCTTATTTAAGAGTTCAAATACGTTTCCTGAAAGTATTGCCTTTTTTACAGGCTCACCGTTCAAAAATGCGTTTCGTGTCTCAACCGAGAAATCCCCGGTAATCGGATTTGCTGTATGTGCACCAATAAGACCATAGACCACAAGTCCTTTGGTTTCAAGTCCCCTGTCACCGCTTTTTCCTTTTATAACAAAATTTGACGGTCCTACAGAAGGCAGGGCGCTGTAAGAATCTCTCTGTGCATTGCCTGTACTCTCCACCCCTCCTTTATTTGCAGTATAGGTATCAAACAGATATCCTCTCAAAATACCCCTGTCCACCAGTGCAGTCTTTTTTGTCTTCTCTCCCTCACCGTCAAATTTCGATGTATATATCCCATCTTTAAGAGTACCGTCATCGACGATATCAAGGTTTTCTGAAAATACCTTTTCCCCGACCCTGCCTTTTAGAACAGACCTGCCCCTCTGGACGTTGTCAGCATTAAAAGAAGGGATTAAAACATTCTCCAGTAGCTCTCCTACGGCATGGGGCTTCAATACCAGTGTGGTATCAAGCGTTCCAATCCTCTTTGCATCAATCGAGTCTCTTGCAAGCCTTGACGCAGTCTCCCCTATTTTAAAGAAATCCAGGTCAAACGATCTGGAAATGTCGTAATAGAATCCTGTTGCAGGCTCTCTCCCACCCTTCACGGTACTTAGATGGCACATACATGCCGAGCTTCTATCGACGCCGTAAACCCCGTGTGAGTTCCATATCTGCACTTTAGAATAAGACCAGGATATCCCTCCTGTTGCAGGGTTCACATTATAATCCTCACAGGATTCTAAAAGTTGTGAGACCGATTCCAGTGCAGTTTCAGGTGTAACGTCTTTTATCCCCGGGTCGAAATTCTCGCGGGAATCCCTGTAATTATGATCATCCATTTCTGGCAGGGAGAGGAACTCGTCTCTTTCTGAAACTCTTGCAATCTTTAAGACCCTTTCAATATCATCAAGGTCAAGGGAGTTGGTGTATAAAAATCCCATCTTCTTATCTTTTATCACCCTTATACCATAGCCGGATGCGACATTTTCCTTGAATACGTCAATCTCCCCTTTTCTTATCCCCAGACTGTTGGAATGGTGTATGGAAAAATAAATCTCTGCCTCATCGGTATTTTCAGATAGCAGTTTTATGGCATCCTCGCCTTTTAGCCTCTGGTTCGACGAAAAGCCGTGGTGGGTATCACGTCTGGTATTCTCGCCTTTTAGCCTCTGGTTCGACGAAAAGTCGAGGTTGGCGTCACGTCTGGAATTCTCGTCTTTTCGTCTCATCATCCCGTGCCTCCAACTGTAGCATACGTCCTGATATGCGGGCCGCCGTCACCGACAGGAACAAGCTGGGATGCCTTGCCGCAGTAACCTATATGGACATCGAAATCATCTCCGACCATATCGATGTCTTTAAGGATTCTCAAAGTCTCCCCTGACATGGCAACATCTCTTACCTGTTCCTTTATCTCTCCGCCTTTGATGAGAAATCCCTCCTCTGCACTGAACTGAAATACTCCTCTTGCAGGGTCTACTTCCCCTCCTTTCGAACCTCTAAGATAGACCCCTTCTTTTATATCTTCAATCATCTCTTCAAAAGAAGACTTCCCCGGCTCAAGATAGGTATTGCTCATCCTCACCACAGGCTGGTAATTGAATCCCTGTGCCCTCGCATTCCCTGCACCACCCATATCCAAAACGCTTGAGGTCTCGCGGGAGTGGAGGTATGTCTTCAAAATCCCATCTTTTATTATGGATGTCTTTTTGCCCTTTATCCCTTCAGAGTCGTAGTGATAGAATCCAAACGAACCTTTTAGAGTCGGGTCGTCATACACAGTTACGATGTCAGAGGCTATCTTTTCCCCTAATTTACCCTGAAGTATCGATTCGCCCTGAATGATGTGGTCAGCCTCTGCTGCATGTCCCAGTGCCTCGTGGATAAATACGCCTGTTAACTTTGGGTCAAGGACCACCCTGAAATTCCCGCTTGGAGCATCTCCTGCATCAAGTAGCCGTATAGCCTTTTTTGATGCCTCTATTGCAAGCTCTTCAGTATCTTTTATTATCTCAAAACCCCCTGTTCCGCCGAGCCTCTCCATACCGACCTGGATCCGGCCGTCTTTTTTTGCAAACACCGATGTATAAATAGATATCTTATTGTACCTGGATTCTATCCTCGTCCCTTCCATGTTCTGGTAATAGATATCCTGGGTGGAGTCGGCATAAGAAAAAGATGTGCTGACGACCTCATTAAAATCTCCTGTTGCAGCCTCTGCGGTGTGGAGCATTTCCATCTTCTCTTTTATATCCACATCGGCGGGGTCTATTTTACTTTCAGTCCGTACCCTGTCCTCTACAGCATCTTTTGAATTGAACTTGATTCTCTTTCCGTTTTTTGCAATCTTTTGAGTCTTTTTTACAATATCCAGTATATCACCGATATCATTAACCCTGGTAGAAGATGCAAATCCCCAGGTATTTTCAAGTACCCTTATACCCACCCCTATGTTCCTGCCTGAGGTTATGTCCCTGGCAACACCGTCTTTTAGTGTGATGCTGTTGACCGTTGAACTTATAAGAGTAATATCGATGAATCTTGCAGAGATATCAAAGACCTTCTGCAATTTATCAGGGTCTATTATGTATGTATCCGAGTTATCAGAGTTTTCCTGGCCTGCCATGAGTAGTTAATTAAACCAGCTCTAATATAAACCTCACTCTCATGAAACCCACTCTCGTCCTGATTCCGCATCTTCTCCCACGTCTCCATGAAGGGGAATATAAAGCAAAGTTTATATTGTCTGATTCCGAACTACAGATAAAGGAATTCAAATGGACGTTCTTGTAGCAATTACGGGTGCATCTGGTGCCGTTTATGGTATAAGGTTACTTCAGGTCTTAAAAGAAAAGGGCATGGATGTATCATGCATCATATCAGATGCAGCCCATAAGATCCTGGAATACGAGTTAGAACCTGGCGAATTGGGATGTGTTGAGGGCTGCTATAATGAAAGCGAGATAGGTGCCCCGTTTTCAAGCGGCTCTGCAGGAGTAGATGCGATGGTGGTTGTCCCATGCAGTATGAAGACCCTCTCATCAATTGCAAACGGGCTCTCGGACAATTTAATAACCAGAAGTGCTGATGTGATGATAAAAGAGAGGAGAAGACTTGTGCTTGTCCCAAGGGAAACCCCTCTAAGCCCGGTTCACCTTGAAAACATGCTAAAACTCTCGAAAATCGGTGTTACAATACTGCCGGCAATGCCTGGTTTCTACCATAAACCTAAAAAGATTGAAGATCTAATAGATTTTATTGTCGGAAAGATATTGGATTCACTTGATATTGAAAACCGCCTTTACAGCAGATGGAAGGGACTTTAGATGCGTATTGCGATCATTGTAGATGAGACAGGGTACTCTATTTCAGTAGTACAAAATGTCATCTCAGCAGTTTCAGGGTATGACCCCAAAAGTATTGAGGTCCTGTTTATCTATATGTCAAAAGACCTCCTGCACATGGGCGCAGGCGAAGGAGACATTTTCAAAGATATCTCAAATGAAAAAGGGATTGTCTCAGAGGTATTTCCTATCAAGTTCTCCAGGGAATATGATGACCCCTCACAGGTATCCAGTACGATTCATAAACTTGTAAAAGAACTCGGGATAGGGGTTATATTTACAGGTGACCATAATAAAATTATAATCGATGCCTTAAGAAAGCTCGGCCTGGATATAGAAGTCATTGAGTCGTATCCACTTGTCAAAGATCTCATGACCAGACATGTTGTTTCAATCCTCTCGGATGTGGCTGTCCAGGATGCAGCGCATCTCATGCTCAAAACCAAGGCAGGCAGTATCATTGTTTTGAAAAATAACAAACCAGCCGGGATTGTCACGTCAACGGACCTGATATCAAAGATAATCGCATACAATGTAGACCCAAAAAATCTCATTGTCTCTGACATCATGTCACAGCCCCTGATTACTGTCGATGAAAATACTGATGTGCTGACCGCTGCGGGGATAATGAACGAGAAAAAGATAAAGAAACTCCCTGTTATATCCAGGGGCACACTTGTGGGGATTGTGACAGCCAGTGACCTGATGGATAAGGCAGATGAGAAGACCCTTAAGGCAATAAAGGAAATGAAGAACCTCACCATACTTATGGAAAGGAAAAGATAGGTGACATTTAAATGACCAAAAGATATAAGAAATGCCCGATAACTGAAGCACTTTGTGAATTTCAGTTCATATCAAAAGAGCAATGGGATTTCACGATCCCAGGGTTAATTTATGAAAAAGTTAAGAAAAAATTCCCGATAAAGCAACAACAAACCGGGATAGAAATGCAACTACGGCCAACAGAGAAAGGTTTTGAACATAAAGTTGAGCCGGCACCACCACGAACCCAATTTTTTAGAAAGAACAGGAAGGCGTTGATTCAGGTTGCACCTGATCTGTTTGTGGTTAACCACCTGAAACCTTACACTTCCTGGGCTAGATTCAAACCCCTTATATTAGACAACTTTAAGATATTCAAAACAGTAGCCAGACCACAAGGATTTAAAAAGATTGGATTGAGGTATATCAACAAAATAGATATCAAGGGCAGGTCAATTAAACTCGAAGACTTTTTTACTTTTTATCCATCCACCCCCCCGGGATTTCCCCGGGAATATAGCGGCTTTATTTCAAGGGTAGAAATCCCTTATTTCGGTGATAGAGATCGATTGCTTATTACAATAGCCAGCATTCAACCAGAAAAGCCTAATATTACCTCAATAATTTTAGATATAGATTACATTATGCACAAGCCTGAAGCAATATCAACGAACTCACTTGATGGTTGGATTGAAAAGGCGCATTCAACCATTAAAAACACCTTTGAATCCTGCATTACCGATAAATGTAGAGATCTATTTGATGGAGGGAACAGATAATGGTCCAAGTTTCAATAGTAAAAGATCGTCTTTCCACTCATGGAGACTATTATGGGAGTCAATTAGTTTCGAGTATCCAATCTCCTTTAGAGAGAAAAAGAAAAACAGAAATAGAACGTTTCCAGATTCACTCAACAGCCATTAGTGTAGATGTAGACCTGTCCATCCCGTTATTTAAATCTCTCTTCAACTGGAAGAAGTCGATAGTAAGCACTTTACCAATCCAGGTTACAGAACTACAGGAAATAGAGAAAAGAATAGAGAAGATGCGCGCCATAGAAACTGTGTTTGGAATGTTAAATGATCTCACAAAAGAGCAGTTAGAAACTTTTGAAACATCTATTAAAAGGAGACCTTTCTTTAAATGACCTATGTACTTGATACAAATATCGTCACAGCCCTTTTAAAAGGCAATGAGAGCGTAAAAGATAGACTCAAAAACGTTGTTATGAGAGGGGAAGATATTTTTATCAGCGCGATTTGTTATTATGAGATAAAAAGAGGGCTATTAGATGCTAATGCGGCCATAAAATTATCTAAATTTAACCAGTTTTGTAAACTATTTAGGATTTTAATGCTGGATACTCAATCTATATTTGATAGGGCAACTGAGATATATGTTAATTTAAAACAAAAAGGAGAACTTATAAATGACGCAGATATTCTTATTGCTTCAAGTGCAATGGAACATGACCTGATTCTCGTCACAAGTGATTCTGATTTTAATAGGATACCAGACATCAAGATTGAAAACTGGTTATGCCGGGTAGATGCCAGGTAGATACGATACGCATCGCCTAAAAAGAACCCCGCATACCCATCAAAAAGCCTGTGCATAATGTGTGTATAAAATATGTGTATAAATAATGTGTACATAAGGATAGGTGACCTGAATGGACATTACGAACATCATGGACATTCGCAGATTTATAGATACAGATATAGATACAGATCGTGGGCTGACAATAAAAGAACCTGTTTCAACAGATTTTGAGATTGCAGAGATTCTCTACAAAAACCAGGATAAGACCGTCTTTTTTGAGAACGTTACAGGTTTTGATTTCAGGGTCATCGGGAATATATGCCACTCAAGGGATTCGCTTTGTAATGCCATCGGCACATCGAAATCAGAGTATATCAGCTATGTTCTAAACGCCATTGAAAATCCCACCGACCCGACAATCATCGAAGACAGCGAACATGCCGGCAGATATGGCAGACATAAGGAGATAGGAAGCCTCTTTGACCTGCCTGTATTGAAACATTTTGAAAAGGACGGCGGGAGGTATATCACAGCAGGGATAGTGATAGGGAAAGACAGGGAGTTTGGCAGGAACGTGTCCTTCCACAGGATGATGGTCATCGATGATAACAGGATGGCAATCAGGCTTTGCAGGAGACACCTTTATAGATATTATAAAAGGGCAAAAAGGTCAGGCAAACCTCTGGAGATTGCAGTCTCAATCGGACTGCATCCTGTAATCCTATATGCCGCAGCATACTCGCTACCTCTTGGGTATGATGAGTTCTCTCTTGCATCGTCGTTGACAGAAAGGCTTACAGGAAAATCCCTGGAACTCATTAAATGCCAGACAGTCGATTTGGAAGTGCCGAGATATTCTGAGATTATCATCGAAGGAAAGATCATGCCTGAACCCCTGGTAGATGAAGGGCCTTTTGTTGATATAACCGGTACCTATGATATTGTCAGGAAACAGCCGGTAATAGAAGTCTCAAAGATCTACCATAAAATAGACCCGATATATCATGCCCTGCTCCCATCAGGAGCAGAACACAAAATATTCATGGGTATGCCGCAGGAACCCAGGATATTTCGCGCTGTAAAAAAGGAGGCGGCTGTTAAAAATGTCTGCCTTACAGAAGGCGGCTGTAACTGGCTTCATGGCGTGGTCTCTATAAAAAAAGAAAATGAAGACGATGGAAAACGTGCAATAAGGGCAGCACTTGACGGCCATCCCAGTATGAAACATGTAATAATTGTGGATGATGATATAGATATCTTTAATCCAACTGCATGTGAGTTTGCACTGGCAACGAGATTCCAGGCAGATAGAGACGCTATAATGTTTGAAAACGAGAAAGGGTCATCCCTTGACCCGTCTGCCGGTGAGGAGTCTTTGACAACAAAAGTTGGTCTTGATGCAACAAAACCTCTGGGAAGAAGGGGTGCGGATTTCGAACCGGCGAGATTTCCTGATTCCTGATGGAGAACGGTGGATAAAAGTATGGAGAACGAATTATTAAAAAATGCCCCTTTTATGAATGCCGATAGGGTTATTGAAGAACTGGGTTCGTGCAGGGAGGAGGGTCTGGAACAAAGGGAGGTAGGTGAGAGGCTGAAGGAATACGGGCATAACAAACTTACAGAAAATAAAAGGACCTCATCACTTGAGATGTTCCTGGTCCAGTTCAAGGACCTCATGATCATTTTACTTATGGCCTCTGCTGCGATTTCAGCGATTATTGGTGAGATCCATGATGCTGTCGCGATATTTGTCGCAGTTTCGGTTGTTGCAAGCCTCGGTTTTATCCAGGAATACAGGGCAGAGAAATCGATTGATGCCCTCAAAAGCCTTGCAGCACCAAGTGCCAGGGTCATAAGGGATGGGAGGAGGATCGAGGTTCCAGCAGAAGAACTGGTGCCCGGCGATATCGTGGTACTGGAGACCGGGAACAGGGTCCCTGCCGATGCCAGGCTTATAGAAGCATTTGATATCCAGGTGGACGAGTCCATACTCACAGGAGAATCCGAGCCAGTCAACAAACATCCAGATGCCCTGCAGGATGGAGATATGGACACCGGGGACACGCATACGCCTCATACGCCTCATACCCCAACACCACATACGCCTCATACGCCAGACATACCAGTATCAAAGCAGAGGAATATGGTATTCACCGGGACGCTGGTAACGTATGGGCGGGGACTTGCAGTCGTTGTCAGAACCGGTGACAGGACAGAGATCGGGAAGATCTCGGCAATGGTTCAAAAAACAGAAGAAAAACGGACACCGCTTCAGATGAAGCTCGATGACCTGGCAAAACATATAAGCATGGCCAGTAT
>WAQR01000199.1 GCA_015520145.1 Candidatus Hydrothermarchaeota archaeon | reverse complement strand
TCATAGATCTTGGATTCAAAATAACCACTTATCAGAGAATAAGGCTGGCATACATCGATACTCCAGAGATATCCCGGGTAAAACACACTTCAGAAGAATATAAAAAAGGCATCGCTGCCATGAACTATGTAAAAAAACGATTGGAAGACAATCAGAACGAGATGAGACTCAACACCTATAAGAGGACAGGTAAATATGGCAGATACATAGGAATTATATGGCTGGAAGACAGCGATATCTCTCTAAACGATGAACTTGTACAAAAAGGTCATGCAAAGAGAATCGAATAATCCCTCCTGAAACATGCAGAAACCGGGCGGGAATGGTCAGGATATCACAGTAATTGTTCCAGTTCCAGAATCTTCTTCCATTTTCTCCTGCACCTACAGTCCAGGTCTATCAAAAATTCAGCATCCTGGGTAACTGAAAATTCTTTTATACTCCTGTAAACCTGGTTATCGCACTCGCCGCAGTTATGTGGTCCTCTGATTTTCCCTGCCGCGGTAGGATGGCTTAATACAGGTACATCGACCCTGGAGCTTACCTCTTTTAGAACCTCGACAACACTCCAAAGCCAGGGCGGCCGGTATTCCCGTCTCTTCCACAGATACTCGACAAGCGTACCTCTTTGAACATTTACCGGGTTAAAAGATATCCTGTCTGCCCCAAGCCCGTATACCTCTATACCAGATTTTATTGCATCCTCTATTGCCTCTTTCTCTGTTAAAAACAGGGGTTTTATCAAAAGATATGCCTTTACTTTTATGTTTAGATTTTTTAATACTTTTATTGCATCTTTTACATCTCTTAAATTGAATCCTTTGTTTATGCAGTGTTCTCTTATATAATCGCTGGTTGTTTCTATTCCGATACCGATTTCCAGCTCCTTATCGATGGATCTCACGACATCTTCCAGAATATCCTGCTTCAAAAATTCCGGCCTGGACTCGACCTGGACCCGCCTGATTGATTTGATACCATAGGCCTTCTGGAATATCGCCTTGACCGTATCTGTGCTCATCTCCCCTGGGTCAAAAAAGCTCCCTGAATTGAATATCTTAAGGTATTCAATACCTTCCAGACCCTCAAGCGATGTATCGAATGCGTTTATTATATCTTCCTGTCTTTTCTCCTTAGACGAATCATAGATATAACCGCACATGGTGCAGCCAGACGTCCTCCCCCACCAGCATCCGCGTGTTTTGAGGATTATAACACCTGCATCTACAGTATTACCGGCCAGATAGTCCTTCTCTTTGAAGGAGACCGCATCCCCTCCATGCCCGTCTCGCCTTTTGGGCGAACAGAACTTCTCGATGCCTTTTTTTCGAATCTTTTTAACTGTTTCGTTTATTGCATTCATGTTCACTGCCGGTTATATAATCTTACCTACAGCCTGATAAATTGGAACACCAAAACACTGAGGAACACCAGGTTGGGAACACCAGAATACAGAATAATTGTGTTACAAAAATTTTAAATAGTAATACTATCTGAATAAAAGGCATGGAAAAAATAGTTAGATTCAGCACCACCATTACTCCAAAGTTGCTTGAGCGGTTTGATAAAATTCTGGAAGAGCGGGGATATGCCAACAGGTCTGAAGGGATTCGGGATATTATAAGAAATTTCATCGTTGCAAACGAATGGGAAAGAGAGGAAGGTGAGGCGGTGGGCTCGTTGACCCTGCTCTACGACCATGATGTGAGAGGGGTCTCGGACAAACTGATAGAACTCCAGCACACACACCATACCAGCATCCTCTCCAGCATGCATGTACATCTGGACGAGCACAACTGTCTGGAGGTCCTCGTAATCAGGGGAAAGGCGAAGGAGATAAAGAAGATCTCAGATGCCTTAATCGCTTCTAGAGGGGTAAAGCACGGAAAACTGGTGATGACCTCCACGGGAAAAGGACTGGATTAACTGTCGTCTACACAACGCCTGTTGGTTGGTTGACTCAATTCCGATGTGAAAACCTTTAATATCTATCGATGTCAATTATATCCATCAGGTCAATTAATTGAGTACGGAGTAGTAGAGTAGTATGATGAAGATGAAAGAAGAATATGAATTCCTGGTCGGCGGGAAATGGAGAGACTCGCCTGAAAAGATCGAGATAAGAAACCCGTATAACGGCAGGCCTGTAGCAAGGGTCAGCCTGGCACTAAGGAGAGATATTGAAGATGCTATTACCATGGCGGTAGATGCATTTGAAAAGACAAGATCCCTTCCAGGATACAAAAAAGCCGCCATCCTGGAAGATATAGCAGGAGCGTTGAAGGAGAGGAGAGAAGAGCTTGGAAAGATTATTGCACTCGAATCAGGGAAACCTATAAAGGACGCGCTGGTAGAAGTGGACAGGGGGATATGCACGTTCACCCTCGGCTCACAGGAAGCGACGCGGCTTTGCGGGGAGTACCTGCCCCTGGATATCACAAATGCCTCTAAGGGCAGGACAGGTATTACCCGGCGTTTCCCGATAGGCCCGATTGCTGCCATCACCCCGTTCAATTTCCCTCTAAACCTGGTAGCACATAAACTGTCACCTGCCATTGCATCAGGAAACCCGATAGTCTTAAAGCCCTCGTCCAAGACGCCGATAACTGCACTCATCCTTGCTGAGATAATAGAAAACACTAGCTGGCCCAAGGGCGCGCTTAGCGTACTCCCGTGCCGCAGGGAGATGGGAGAGGCCCTGGTCACTGATAGGAGATTCAGGATGCTCTCTTTTACCGGCAGCCGTGCGGTCGGCTGGATGATGAAGAAGCGTGCCGGGCCAATGAAAAGGGTTGTCCTGGAACTTGGAGGTAATGCAGGGCTGATAGTACATAAAGATGCCGACATTAAGTTTGCGGCAAAACGGGCTGCGGTAGGTGCGTTCTCCTACGCAGGTCAGATATGCATCTCGGTACAGAGGATTTACATCCATGAAGAGGTCTATGAGAGGTTCATGGACGAGTTCATCAGCAACGTGAACAC
>WAQR01000198.1 GCA_015520145.1 Candidatus Hydrothermarchaeota archaeon | reverse complement strand
GGTCACTTTAAGTGCATTGTTGACCTTCTCTGTTACCTCTGTTAGGTCTGTTACGGTCTCGGTAAGCCTTCTTGCCAGCTTTTCGTACTTGCGCAGTCTGAACAGCGATGTCCCGCCTCTTCTGGAAACCCGAGTTCGACAGTTGTAGAATAACAAACAGTGAAATATGATGTAAAATCAGGCAGTTATGGTGTTGTCAGAATTATGGCGTGTTACTACATTTTCAGGGGGTAGTTTCTGCCTTATAGACCTTTGGCGGTGGAGAAATATTCAGTTTTTTCAATATGTTAGACTGTTCAGTGGTCAGTTCAGTCCTCTGTAGAATACGCCCATCTTTTGTCTGAATTTCTACAATGTGCATCCTCTGCATCTCTGCCCTTATCTGCCTCCATGAAAGCCCTGTCCTTATCTCTGCTATCCTTATAAGCACCAGGGCAAAGAAACACAGCAGTACATGTGCCTTTATCCTCTCATCCTTACGGTGATACACCGGCCTGAGGTTAAGTGTGCTCTTCAGTGTCCTGAATGCCCTCTCTACCTCAATTAACTGCTTATATCCCAGCGCCACCTCCTCTGCGCTCAAACTCTCATCACTGGTTGTAAGCAGATACTTCCCATCCAGCGACTCTTCTGCCTTTACCTTCCGGCGGTCTATCTTTACCTTTCCGCTTTTTAACTGTTTCAGATACCGCCCCATGCTCCGATGAGATACTAAATCACAGACTGCCTTCCTGCCCCGCTTTCCCTCCAAAGCCTTCAGGCTTTCTTCTATCCGCTCAAGAGTCTTCTCCCTCTCAGCTCTGTCCTTCTTCGCCTGCTCAGGATTATATACAACCACAAAACGCCTCCTTCCACTGCCTTCCCCTACAAATACCTCCTTCACCATCAAGTTGTCTCTTACCTTATGGTATCTTCCTCTACAGGACAGGGCTTCTTTATATTTCCCCCTGGCATCCCTCAGTTTCTCTCCAAGTATATATTGCCCTCCTGCCTTCTGAAGTATCACTCTGTTTTCTTTACTGTTCATCCCCCTGTCCATTACCCAGATACACCGCCCAAGCTTCCACTGCCTCAGATCTTCCTGCACCATCTTCACCGTCTTCATATCCGATGTGTTTCCGGGTAATACCCAGCACCGCACTGGTATCCCCTCCTTTGTCACCGCCAGCCCTATCACTACCTGTGGCAGATCAGACCTCCTGTCCTTGCTGTGCCCATACCTCCTGAGTCCTCCTTCGTCCTCTCCCTCTATCTCCATGTAGGTGCTCGTTGTGTCAAAAAAGATTAAATCTACCTCAAGATTAAGAAGGTCTGCCACCCGGTAGTATATCTCCCTCTGTAACTCCTCTCCAGCCTCAAGCAAAATATCCATCCCCCTGTATAAGTGCTGTAACTCTATCTCATCCTCATTGCCAAGCCATACATCCTTCCTTGCCCATTCCTCTATTGCCCTCTTACTATCCGGTGCCAGCGCCCTGTTCGCCACCATCGCATATATCGCCCACTCCACAGGCATACTGTACTTCCGCCCCCTTATAGCCTTCTGTATCGCTTCCCCAAATCCCAGATTCTCCCATATCCGCCTCAATAAATAACTTCCCCCCATCGGCATGCTCCTGAGACATTTTATATCTTGACCTGCCCTGCTTACTTCCGCCTCTATCTTTGCTGCATCCTCTGCACTCAAAAGTCGGCTTAAACTCTTTATCAGTCGCTTTATCGCATCTATGTCAAGCCTGTCTGCACGGCCAAAACTATAGATTACCTCTGCACGGGGATATCCCTTTTCTTTGTCCCTTATATTGTGGGCTAACTGCACATAGGTTACCCTGGAGCCGTCTTTGTTCTTCCTGGATATCATCCTTACATACATGCCTACATTATACACATGTATTGGACTCTTTGTCAAGGGAAAAATCACATCTCGTGTGCCTACAGATTTTCAGGTATTTTAAAATCTAAATCCTTATTTTTCAATCAGTTAGCTTTCAAATCCCCCTCATTTTTGCCTACAACTGTCGAACTCGGGTATTAGATTTTGACTCTTTCAAAATTATTTTATCTCATAAAAGCTGTCAAAACCTTTTTCTTTCAAACCCTTCTTAAGCTTTTCATCTCCAGTAAGAAGATAGGCTTCAAGTTCAAGGGATAAAGCAACAAATGGTATATCAATAAACTCATCTGCCGAAAATGCGATAGCATTTTCGGTCAGGTGTAGCGGTTCGTTATGGTTTTCTTTTTATCATTTTTTCATAATCATCATGGGTTCCAATCCATACCCAGATGTAATCTTCTGCATCCTTTACTGCAAGTGCTCTGTAAAAATCTGAAATCCTTACTGACCAGAATTTGCCTATCTTTTTAAAATGCAGTGATGGATGTGAAGGATTTTCTTTAAGTAATTCGAATTGTTTCTTTGCTCTTTCCTGAACACTTTGTGGTAGATTGCTGAATCCCTCCCAGAATTCATCAGTTGTCTTGTGCATCTATAATGACTTGAGTTTTCCTTGTCTTTTTGCCTTTTTGGCTCCTTCAATAAGAAAATCTAATTTTCCCTCCGCAGAATCACGCTCTATCTCTTCATCCCATTTGACCCAGTCTTTCTCCAACAGCCAGTTTCTAATCTGTCTGTATTCTTCCTCTGAAAGTTTCTCAATCTCCTGCTTTATGTCTTCCACCTTTGGCATATACATCTCCTTTTATAATTTTACCATAACATCTAAACTCACTGGTTTTTACGGGGCGCAGCGGAGTAAAAAATCCAGTGCAGTGGTTTGTTATCCAATTATTATTGTTTTCATGATACACAGGCACACCCCTTTTTATAATCGATAATTGCCTTGGCCATCCCATTCAATTTCTCCCGTTGCTTTACGATATTGTAGGACGTTCCTGACATTCCTCTTCCATTTTGGAATATCGGAACTTGGCGATTGCCACTCATAATCTTCATCATCAAGATTTATATTCCTTTCTATCAATCTGTATATTTCCTCTAATGAAAACCAGCAACCTTTTGGAAGATTATTTCGGATGCAATCCCAGATTTCAGGTAACCGTGTCATAGTTAAAATCACTCCTTTATGCTTTCTTTATACAGCTGCTGCGGAATTGAGCTGCAACCGCAGGTGGTGTCAGAATTTTGCAATGCCTGCATTCGCATTTATCAGCAGGAACAGTTTTATTCCCCTTTTCGGGCATTCTATCAAAAAACAGGGTGTTTGTCAAGAAAAAGTCTTTGAAAAATAAGATAAAATTGCTAATGTCGTTAGGGTGTATCAGAAACATATGTATTTATATGGAGAAAGATGACTAAAAATGTAAAATACCACCATGATTTACACACATGTGACAAAGAGGAATATCATGGGGTGAAAAGTCCGCTGGATAGTTG
>WAQR01000197.1 GCA_015520145.1 Candidatus Hydrothermarchaeota archaeon | reverse complement strand
GGTATCTTCTGTAACCTTCCCTGTGTAAACAGAATTTATTATAGGCGGGATTGAGAGGACATTGTTATTTGAATCTATCATCAAAGGATATTCGTCTGCATCTTTAATCAGGTGCCCGTATTCCTGGCCTTTTGGATGTTTTAGGAGTATCTCTTCAGGAGTGAGTTCTTCATCTAAATCCAGCGGAACGAATTTTATTCCCCCAGGTTTCACTGTCGTGTATATGACAGGCGGCACTATCTTATCGTAATCGTACACTCCGATTGCGACCGAGTCCCTGTTCTTCCCATAGGTCATCGTAACCTTTTCCTGGAGCTGGATCATCTGTTTTATGGAATCGTGATCAAAATCCAAACCCTTTACAACAGCTCCAGCGGTTTTTGCCCTGACCTTCTCGACCTTTTTATCCACGTTCATCTCTATGCCGGAGTCGGTAACCTCGTATTCCGCGATACCTGTCTCGATCTCGTAGTGCCCTTTGAGTTCACGGGCAATACCCTCAACGCTCCAGAGGTCCGGGCGGTTCGTATCTTTTATATCGACTTTCAGCTCCCCATTGGATTCTGATTCGATCTCGCCTTTAGCAAACAATATCCCATCAGCAAGCTCGGCTTTCGATACCTTTTTACAAAGAATGGCCTGCAAATCTTCAAGTGAAAACTCCACAGTTGGCACTTATACCACCATCCTGGATTCCCTAAGCCATTTTAAGTCCTGCGAGAACAGGTACCGGATATCATGTACATTGAGTTTGAACATGGCAAGCCTGTCTATCCCGATACCCCATGCTATTACTGGCACGTCAATCCCCAGGGGTTTTGTGAGTTCTTCCCTAAATATGCCAGAACCGCCAAATTCTATCCAGCCAAGATCAGGGTGCATGGCCGAGAGCTGGACTGACGGTTCTGTGAACGGGTAGTAGTCAGGTAAAAACTTCACCTTTTTAGCACCGGCGATTTCCTTTGCGAACATCTCGAGGATACCGAGGAGATTTTTCAGGTTTAACGACTCGTCGATGACGATACCTTCCGCCTGATTGAATTCGATTAGATGTGTGGCATCGAGGATGTCCGGGCGGTAGCACCTGGCAATCGCAAAATATTTGCCCGGGATTTCAGGGTCGGATGCAAGTTTTCTTGCAGAGAGGCATGTGCCATGTGCCCGCGGCATCAGCCGCATCGCCTTTTCAGGGTCCCATCTGTATCCCCATCCCGTAGAGCTGGTGGTCCAGCCGTTTTCGTGTGTCTCTTTTACCTGGTCCACAATCTTTTTGTCAGGCAGCCTGCCGTACCTTGGATATTCCAGCTTGTATGTGCTTGTCCAGTCCCTTGCAGGGTGGTTTTGCGGCTGGTAGAGGGCGTCAAAGTTCCAGAACTCGGTCTCTATTATCGGGCCGGTCATCTCCCTAAATCCCAGTTCTACAAGCTTCCTTTTTATCTTCCGGACAAACTGCATATAGGGCTGTCGTTTGCCGGGATTTATCCTCTTTCCAGGGGCACTGACATTATATGGTCTAAACTTCACCTCTCTCCAGAGCCCGGTCTTTATCAGGTCATCTGTCAGCTTTGTTACCTCTTTTCCAACAAACCTTTGCGCTTTATGATAGATGTCCTCCCTTACCTCCTCGACCAGCTTTCTTCTGATAAGTACATTGAGGATTTCCTGATCGACGTCCGTAACCCTGCCTTCTGACACGGCATTTAGTGCCGCCTCCTCCAAAAACTCGCCCTGTTTCAGCAGGGAAATCTTCCGGTCACTGATCTCGACCAGACCCTTCTTTTTTGCCCACATAATTGCTACGTTGAAGTTTTTGACCTTATCCCTGGCCTCGGATAGTGCAAGGGGTTTTTTGAGTGCTTTGAGTACCTGGACAAGGTTCTTTTCTGGCAATCCAGTTTCCAAATACTCCTGCCCCTCGTCAGTTAGTCTGTACATAATAAGAGGCTGTTGGACAGACCCAGCTTAAAAATTTTTCTGTCACTATGGATGTCAATGTATTCCAATGTATCACCAATAAAATCTTATATCATGAAGGCGCATATATTTAATAAGGAGATAGATGATGCTATCAAAATTTTCCAGAATAAGTATAATAAGTATCTGCATTATAATATTTCTAACTGCAACAGGCAGCGTCAGTGCGCTGTCAGGAGATACGCGGCCTGCTGTACAGCTTACCTGGACGTCCGGGACATTCCCCGCCTGGAGCCCTGACGGAAACAAAATCGTATACTCGTCCACGCGCTCAGGCACGGCGGATATCTGGATAATGGATAAAGACGGTTCAAACCAGATCCCCCTCACCTCTGATATCTTCAGGGACACACAGCCGGTCTTCAGCCCGAATGGTGAGAAAATCGCGTATGTTTCAGAACGTTTTGGAAAACAGTATATCTTTGTAATGGACAAAGATGGCAGTAATAAAATCCCGCTGACATCTGGCAGCAGTTGGGCAGGTTCGCCGTCATGGAGTCCTGACGGTGAGAAAATCGCATATATGGCAGGCAGATACCCCAATTACGATATCTGGGTCATGGACAAAGACGGCAGCAACAAGAGACAGCTGACCTCCACAGGCATTGGAGAATGGACGCCGCAGTGGAGCCCTGATGGTGAGAAAATCGCATATATGGCAGTCGGTCCTGATGGTTATGATATAATGGTCATGGACAGGGACGGCAATAACAGGCAGGTCCTGGCAAAAGACACGTACTGGAGAGGCCAGATATCCTGGGCACCTGATGGTAAAATTGCATTTGTCTCCAGAAAGTCCGGGGATTATGATATCTTTTTGATGAGACCTGACGGAACAGGCATTGAGCAGTTGACCTCGAACAGGTTCTGGCAGGTGAATCCTTCTTTAAGTCCTGATGGGAAGAGAATTGCATACTCCTCTGACCAGACAGGAGTGTATGAGATATGGGTCATGGACATAGAGAACACTGTGCCGGCCGCAGTAGAACCGGCTGTGGGCGTAGCCCCTCTCCCTGTTACTGCAGTTGCTGCTACAGTATCTTCAACAACAAAAGATACAAATCAGGAACGCCTGCATCAGATAGATGACTCCAGACAGAAAGATCTGGATAAGAGACCGCTTGAAACAACTGAAACCGATAATAATCTGCGGAAAAATATAGGTGGACGTACAGGACGCACTTACAGGGATATCTACAGTGATATCAGTGATATTAGCCTGGAAGACATATCAATGGGTATCGGGATAATCGGGCTTCTTGCCATGCTCCTATACATGCTGGCCATGTTCGAGAAGGTCTCCAGACACCCTCTTGGAATCTCGCTTAACACCAGAGATCGTCTTCAGGGAAATATCATAACCGTATCTTCCCGTTTCTTAAAAGCAGGACTTTAAAACCATCTAAAATCCTGTTTCCTCTTATCCTGTCCCGTGCCTTTCTTCTAAGCATGCCTACAATAGTCGTCCTGTTGTAAAGGACATCTATCCCGTTGGCATCTCCTATCCGCAGGATTTTATCAGGCACCTGGAAGATATCATCTCCCTTTTCAATCTCTATTTCCACAGGACTGAGCATCTCAAAGGCATCAATTGTCCTCCTGGCCTTTTTGATATTCTCCAGCGCCCTTTTCTCTGTGATGGTGACATTCTCCCTTGTAGTGCCAAGTTCCCTGGCAATCTCTTCCTGGGTACACCACCTGCTGCGGAGTTCCAGGACCTCCATCTGTCGTTTGGTTAGAAACGAATCCGATATTTTTTCACTCATAAATTGACTATTTTGTAAACATATATATTTACTTTTTGGAATCAAATCACAAGATTTAAATATCACGTACCTCTTGATGGGTTACAGGTGTTGCATAAACACAGGTGCAGAAGGGCAGGATGGTAATCGATTCCTTTTCCGATTCCTTCTCACCTCCAACCTTTACAGAGTTTACAAGAGGTGACAAAAGTGACAGGAGACAGAGACATAGAAAACATGAAAGGCATCATGAGAAAGGACATGAGAGAGATTTTCTTAAAATCGGTTTTGTTAGGCACGATATTGATGGTTATATTAGGTGCTGGCTGTATCGGAAAGGAATCAACCGAATCAACCGCATCCGGAGTAACGAACCCACCTGTTCAAAACGAACCTGCACATGTCCAGGATGAGCCTATCAAGGTTCAGGAAAAGCTTAGAATGGCAACGACAACAAGCACGTATGATTCAGGACTCCTTGACGTTTTAAATCCAGTATTCCAGCAGAAATGCAACTGCATTGTCGAGGTCATCCCCAAAGGTACAGGTGCAGCCATCCAGACAGCAAAGGATGGTGATGCTGACCTGATATTTGTACATGCAAGGGGCAAGGAAGATGCCTTTGTCAATGAGGGCTACGGCGTCAACCGCAGGGATGTGATGTACAACGACTTTGTAATCCTGGGGCCAGAATCTGACCCTGCTAAAATAAGAGGGATGACCAGCGCTGCTGAGGCATTCAGGAATATCGCGGCTGCAGGCATGGCCGGGAATGCCACGTTCTTCTCGAGGGGGGATAACTCGGGAACCCATACAAAAGAAAAAGCTATCTGGGATGCTACAGGCATTGTTCCTTCCGGGACGTGGTATAACTCGGTTGGGAAGGGGATGGGAGACACACTCACCGCTGCCAACGAAAAGCTCGGCTATACGCTTGCAGACCGCGGTACCTACATCAAATGGAAGTCAAAAGAAGGGTTTGAGTTGCAGCTCCTCGTCGAAGGGCCTGTAAAGGGCGGTGACCCGATACTGAAGAACCCCTATGGTATCATCGCTGTCAACCCGGAAAAATACCCTGATGTCAACTACAAACTTGCAATGGAATACATAGAGTTTGTGACCTCAAAAGATGGCCAGGAACTCATCAAAAACTACAGGGTCAACGGAGAGCAGCTCTTCTTCCCTGATGCAAAATGATTGGAAAATGAGATTGGAAAATGATTTAAGTAGAGAGACTAGAAAGAGAGTGGTGTAAGAAGAAGAGTAGAAGACGTGTTAGAAGAGAAGTTTCCATGAGCGGCAGTAACAGCAGTCTTGAGTTCCTGTTTGCAGGGATAATCCAGGCAGTTGACCTGATAGTCAGGATGGATCCCTATGTAGCAAGCGTTACAAAGGTCCAGTTGATGGTATCTGGTGTGGCAGTAATACTGAGTGCCATTACTGCCATAGCCCTGGCCTCTGCCATATCCTTTAGCGAGTTTAGAGGAAAGGAGCTTTTGAGGACAGCGATAAATACCTCGATGGGCCTGCCTCCGGTAGCTGTGGGTCTGGTCGTTTTTCTTTTCCTTACGAGGAGGGGGCCTATCGGGTTCCTTGATCTGATATACACTCCTGCTGCGATGATAATTGCCCAGTACATCCTTGCAACCCCAATTATAACAGGTGTCAGCATCACAGCAATCGAGAGCATACCAAGAAAGGTATGGGATACTGCATATACGCTCGGCGGTACGAAGCTGGACGTATCCCTCCAGGTCTTAAAAGAGGCGCGTCTTGGAATAATCACCGCCATCCTGGCAGGTTTTGGCAGGGCGATTGCAGAGGTCGGGGCAATACTTACTGTCGGCGGGAACATTGTACACCAGCTCTACCTCGGCGGGGTTCTCCAGGACGTCTCATATACAAGGACGCTTACAACCGCGATAACTGTGGAGACAAGACAGGGGAACATCCCTGAGGCAATTGCGTTTGGAATCATACTGCTTATCCTGTCGTTTTTTGTGAATTTTATCGCAATGTGGGTTCGAAAGAGGTCGGTTGGATGATAATCAGGACAGAGAACTTGTGCAAGAAATTCGCTGATAAGCAGGCTCTAGAGGATGTCAATATAGAGATAAGAGACGGCGAGATACTGGCAATACTTGGTACGAGCGGTGCAGGTAAAACCACACTGCTTAGAATCCTAAATCTCCTTGAACGTCCTACATCAGGAAAACTGTATTTCAACGGCCGGGACATGGATTCATACCCTGATCTGACACCTCTTAGGCGGAAGATGGCAATGGTCATCCAGGGTGCGCCGGTATTCAATATGAGTGTCTATGACAATATTGCCTGGGGACTTAGAGTCCGTGGTGAGGACGAGAGGCTGGTGGGTCAGAAGGTGACTGAAGTACTAAGCCTTGTCGGACTTGAAGGATATGAAAAGAGAAATGCCAGGACACTTTCAGGAGGTGAGGCGCAGAGAGTTGCGTTTGCCATGGCAGCAGTTTTTAGACCGGAGGTACTCCTACTCGACGAGCCTACTGCAAACCTCGACCCGATAACAGAAGGGGCGATAGAAGACATTATATCCAGGATAAACCGCATGGGCATTACAGTGGTTATTGCCACACACAAACAGAGTGAAGCGATAACCCTTGCAAACAGGATTGCTGTAATCAAAGACGGGCGAATTGTCCAGCTCGGTACCCCTGGCGAGATATTCTATAAGCCGAGGACAGAATTTGTTGCAAGATTCACAGGTGCAAAGAACATATTCAGCGGGACGGTCGTCAGAAGAGACAGGACACAGATGGTTGTAAGGTCAGGCGATTTTGATATCGATATTGATATAGATGCATCTGCGGCAGACGTGAGGACAGGGGATTTTGTAAGTTTCTGCATCAGGCCCGAGGAGATATTGATACTGAGACAGGACATACCGGTAAACCCGAGACATAAAAATGTATTTGAGGGCAGGATAAAGAGGATAACACCGTACGGCGGGGCACTTGTTCGCATCCATATTATGGCAAAAAATACTCTCTTTCTCGCAGACGTCCCAAGGCATGTCGCTGAGAAGATGGAACTGGTTAAGGGAAAAGATGTGCTGTTTTCATTAAAATTATCTGCACTAAAGGTGCTGGAGACTGGGTAGATATCCGGCCAGGGTATATATCTGGCAGATTAGGTTATAATAAATACGACTCAATCTCAATCCCGGATATCCTCTTAGCGTCCTCTTTTAACGTATAGATATTAAAACTCCACTGTGCCTTCTGGGTCTCTTTAAGTATCCTTACAAGCGGTGATTCCCTGTCTATCCCGGTAAGCTGGTTGTCTTTTATGATTTTGATATCCATCTCCTTTAAACTGACTGCCTGCGGTATATCAAGCAGGACATACCCCTTTTCAATATTATAATCCTCTGCGATCTGGTCTTCTATTGTGTTCCATTTCTTTATATTCTTTCGAAGCCCAATAATCCTATTCTTTACCTTTTTATCTATCTCATACCAGCTCCTGGTATATGCTGTCTTGAATAAACGCCTCTCATCGAACCTCCTTCCAATATCTTTTACATACCCCCTAGACGACCTGAAGAGATTCAGGATGTCGTAGTCGTCCATTTTGCAAAGTGCACAGAAATCCAGATACCCTTCTTCCACAGCGACCTCCGTTGCCTTAAAAAACATCGCATCAGCAATCCTGCTTGTATGATGTAGATAGACCGTCGGGATCATCAAAAACCGTGCGACCAGTAGCGCCTCGACAGCTTTTAGACCTCTCTCGTTGACCGCAAGTGAATTTCCGGATATCTCCAGGGTATTGATCAGCCTGTCCAGGTCAATGATGCCATATGCCACTCCGGTATGATGGGCATCTCTTACAAGATAATCCATCCTGTCCACATCAAATTCGCTTGAGATTATCTTTGAGAGGTATCCGCTGTCTTCAGAGATGATCCTGCTTATTGTAGCTGGTTCTATGCCATTTTTTTCGAGAATCTTTGATATATTTGAATCATTTATTATAATATCAACAGCAATATTCTCATGAGACAGACCCAGGTACCTGGACAGCAGTTCTTCAGACGAGTGTGACAACGGGCCGTGTCCGATATCGTGCAAGATGGCTGCAATCCTGACGTTCCTTCTCTCCTCATCAGGTAACATCAGCCTGTCAGCGATCCGTCCTGCCAGATGAAGCGCGCCGATAGAATGCTCAAAACGCGTATGATTTGCACTTGGGTAGACCAGGTATGTTGTCCCAAGCTGTTTTATCCTCCTAAGTCTCTGGAACTCAGGGGTATCTATTATATCAAACTCCAGGTCTGTTAGAAATACATCCCCATGGATGGAATCACGAATAACTTTCATCTGCGTTCTAAAAATAATCTCCCAGCCAGCCAATATAAAACTATTGGAACTACTATTATTGGAACTGAGGATATTGGACACGAATCAGACACAGGTGCAGGACTTGCAGGATGCGTAAGAGATACGGATGTACAGGATATAAACGTGCCTATAAACGTGTTAACTTGGGACTGCAATTAATATATTTGTTGTGGATTTGGGGGATGAACCACCCCTCCTTTTTTATGATTTCTTCCTTTGTGGCGTATTTCTTTTTCATTTCAAGACCCCTGATAAAAAACCCACATATTATAAGTCATGGGTGGAGAAAGGAAGGGTGGAAAAAAAGAGTCGTTATAACCCTTCCTTCAGAGTGCGTGGCGTGTGGATTACTATATATTTTATACTTCTACATATATATATCTTTTTTTGAACGAATATTCAACTGCCATAAACTCTCCAGCAGCAAGGACTTCAACAGAAAGGGGGTCCTTTACATCAGCGGTCATGTCCGAATCTCCATCGGTCTTGTCAGATACTCCTTCCTGACAGGATAGTTCGCCAGGTTTATTGAATAGAATCTCTTAAAATTATATTCTATATCCTTTATGACATCCTTTTCTATTCCTGGATCTACCTTCGCATTTACAAAAAGCGTCCTGCCATCGACCACCTTTACGATCTCGCCGTCCTTGACCACGATCTCGCCGTCCTTGATTGTATACGCAGTATTTGCAAATTTCTCCTCTATTTCTGCATAATTGTTCGGGTTTAAATTCGCCGGATCTATATCATATACCGCGATATCTGCATGTGCGCCAGGGCCAAGATGCCCTTTGATATGGTCGAGTCCAAGGGATTTTGCCTGACCCGCCCGGGTTATCACAGCGATTTCATTCAAATCATACTCCCTGTCTAATGTAGGTACCACACTCCTCTTATTGACTGCCTTATGGACCTCTGATATGGTCTTCTCCCTGTACTTCTCAGACATCAGCCATGCGATTATCCTCGGATACCTTATAAACGGCCCGCCGTTTGGGTGGTCAGTTGTAAGCAGTACCTTCCAGGGATCCTCAATAAGCAGTGCCAGCTCAAGTCCAATCGCCCACTGGATCGATGCAGTCGGCATCTTTTTAGAGAAAACAAAGGGTGTTATCCCAGGAGATGTCTCAAGCTCAATATTCCTGTTCACCCATTTCAGGCGGGTGAGACCGGAGAGATAGAATTCCATCGGCCCGTCTGCCGTCATGGTTGTAGTCTCATCTAGAGTAACAAACCCTGTATCGATTATAATATCATCGCTTTTATTTATCACATCTGCTATAGCATCTGCCTTTGACTCAAACGTCTTCCAAGAATCCCCGCCATAAGAATGGAACTGGGTATGGGTGACCTGCAGAACCTGTCTGTCGCCAGCCGCCTTTGTACCGTTTGGGATCTTCATTGTCTGGAGTGTTGTCTCGAAATTCCCAAGTCTCCCAAGATTATTCGGATGGAGGTGAACCGAATGCGGCAGACAAAGCCGCTCGTTTACCTCAACCATCCCCTTTATTATCTCCTGCGGTGTTATATCGAAATGTGGTACAGGGTCATCTATCGACCTGCAGTTCTTCCCCCAGCCCCATGCTTCGCTTCCACCGGGATTGACTATCTTTACAGCATAGCCTTTTACCGCATTCAGCAGCCATGAAACATAAGCAGCACATTTTTCTATATCCCCTTCCTTCAAATATCTCATTACAAACCAGTTGTTCCCCAGAAGTGTCAGTGCCCCCTTGTCCATCATCGGGATATCTTTTAACTCCTCGTGTGTATGCCTGCCCATAAGCGGCGGGAGTGCTGCGGTCATCCCGGTTGTATAACCCATCTTCGAATAGAGGTATCCTGTCATGAACGTCGTTGGTGTAGAGAACCCGCTGCCAGACCGCGTTATATCTGTCTTTGGCATCACAAACCCGCGGTGGTCTTCAGGTCTTAATGCTCTTCCAGAATTTACCTTGCCGCCCGCCATGTGAGAATGTATCTCTACCCCACCAGGCATCACCACCTTATTCGAAACATCCACAACCCTGGCAGTTCTCTCATTTAATTTATCGACAATAACACCGTTTTCAATCAGGATGTCCTTCTTCTCTCCTTTTACATTGTTCATCGGGTCAAAGACAATCCCGTTTTTTAGTATCATGCCCATTTATCTCCCCTCCCCTGCCTTTTTCTCTCTCTCCATCTGCCTGACTCTCCTCTCCCTGACATTTTCAAGAATCATCTCCAATATCTCGACATCTGAATAGATCCCTTCAGGCGGTTCAATGACCTTTCGAAGTTTTAGAGGGACGGTATCCATCCTGTATGCTGTCGATGCCTCTTCAATACCGGATATGGAACTCGGGATAAATACCTCTGAAAGCTGGGCAGTGGGTATCATATGCGGGCCGATTGTTATCATCGGGATCCTTGCAAGATGTTCCACAGCTTTTTTCGGGAAATGTGCAACAGGGTCTGATGCGATTATTAGGGCTGCATCTGCCTCTTCTCTTTGAAGTACATCGTTTGCCGTGGTCTCACCTGGATTATATCTCGGATATCCCCTCGAAAAATCGACTGCAAACGGATATCCTGTCTGCCATGTCAAAACCTCCCCGATCCCTGTTACATTATAATGTCCCCGCATGGCTACTATCGAGAATTTGGTATGGTGGTTTAGGTCCCTTACAAGCGATATCCCTGCATCGATGTTCCTGTGTGTACCATAGCTCTGGGTCAGCCCCATCCCAAAGAAGAGCGTCCCATACTGACAGGTTTTCATCCTGTCCGCGAGCTCCAGGATATCCTCTTTTGAAACCCCTGCAACCTCGTCTGCTTCAAGTTCCTTTCCATTTATCACAAGCCTCAGTGCGCTTAGAAGTTCAAAGTCCTCGCCATATCGAACCTGGACGAATCTGTTTGCAAGTTTTGCAGTATCTGTTTTCCTTACATCGACCACAATAAGTTCCCTGTCCTGCTGACCCCTCTCCCTGAAATACCCTCTGGGAAACACAGAGTATCTTGACAGATGTCTTGGATGGGCGTGCATCGGGTTTGCGCCCCAGTAGATTATCAAATCAGCCCTGTTCTTTACGTCCCCGAGTGTGGCCGACGGGTATCCGACATCCTGGATAGCAATGACAGAAGGGCCGTGACACACCGATGATGTGCTGTCAATAACCCCACCAAGCTCTTCTGCAAGTTCTATACCCACAAAATGCGCCTCGCAGCCCGTTGAACTCCATCCGTACAAAAGTGGCCTTTTTGACCTGGACAATATCCTGCCGCATTCCTCTATCGCTGCTGCCATATCAACCTCTTCAAATGAACCGTCCTTCCTTATCATCGGCCTATTCGGTCTTTTAAGCTCGTTCATTGCAAGGAACTTACTCGAGCCTATCCTGCATGCATGACGAACATTTTTGATCTTATTATCCTCGACAACCACCTCAAGGTCGTCACAAAGCGTTCCACAAAACGGGCATACTACGTCTGTTACCATCCTACCGTACCCCTTCGCCTTTTTCATTACCTCTTAGATAGAGTTTTTCAATCAGATCATGTGAACTTAACACTTTTTCCCCTTTTGCCTGCTCAATTTTTACAGGTATCCCTTTAAAAGGCGGCATACCAGTAGAATCTGCTGGCATGTCGGTTATAGAATTTACCCAGGGTCCCATCGGGATAAACACAATACCTTCATGGGGATACTGCCTGGACTTCACTGCCCTTACAATAACCTCTCCTATCCCTGTTGAAACCTTTATAGTATCACCTTCATTTATTCCTATCTTCTCCATATCTGCCGGGTCAAGTTCACAGACTGCCGCAGCCTTCGTATAATCGTCCAGGTCCTTGCCTCTCTCCATGGCTTCACCCTGGCTTACGGTTCGCCCTGTTATCAACGTTACTTCAAGACTCATTTTTTCGGACTTCCTTTAACTTTCCCGAGCTCCTCTTTTGCTTTATCTATCTTATCTGTCTCTATCAGAAACCTGATCTTTATACCTTTCATGGACGTTATCATGTTCTCTATCTTTTCTCGCATCTTCTGAACGGTCTTTGTATCGACCGCTGGTTTTACTGATTCCTCTGCATCTTCTTTTGATTTTGCTACAGGTGGTTTTGTTGAATATGTATATCTTCCGTCTATCTTCTCGTACTCAAATACCTTCCCGTCACTTTTCAAAGAAAATAGATGGACCGATACCTCTTTTGTCGGGATATCGAGCTTCTCTGCCAGTTGTTCAAGGGAGAGCGGGCCTCCATTTTTCAATGCCTCATAGACCTTTGATTTTTCTCCATACATGATGTCGCCAATCTTCTGCTGTTTTGAGAGTGGCTCGATCTTTGCTGTTTCTATCTGAATCGCATCAAAGGTACAGGCTTTCAGACAGCTCCCACAACCTCTACAAAATTCCGGATCATAGACAAACGCTGTCCCTGATGTAACCGCCATACCCTGTTCCTCT
>WAQR01000196.1 GCA_015520145.1 Candidatus Hydrothermarchaeota archaeon | reverse complement strand
CGGTAATATAGATGATTTCGCATCCACAATCTCATATCTCCGCAGTATCGACTATCGGGTAGACCCGAACAAAGGAAACTCCTACCAGATGAACAGAGGCATTATGGAAAAAGATTATACCATCCAGCTAAACCCGGTAAGCCTGTCAACATCGGTGACAGGTGACATAAAGAAAAGGCAGAAAAATACTGGCGCAATGCTCATCCCGGGTGGAGGTGGGAGTAAAAGTGGAATCGGCGAAGAAGAAGGAAGCGATGGGGGTGAATCTGTAGAAGAACCAAGTTGATGGCGACCCTGACCTCCGTAGCTTAAGTTCGCCACTTTGAGCATAGCAGTTGCTGGAGCATATACAGAAAAGGGCACTATACAGATATAGGAATCTTTGAAAACTTACGTTCCACCTGTGCTCGGTGAATTGTATTATAGGTACAAAAAGGTATTATCCTGCCATCAGGAGTTGCATAGTGGATTACACACCTTTGTACCCTTTCAATATCAAAATTGTATAAATCCTGGAAGTGCATTGAGCCCAAAAACAGGGTATGCCGGAAAATCGCAGCAAGGGCGTCTCTGTTCCTGTGCTTGAGGAAGTTGACCAGGAGTTTCGGCATGATGCTGTCCTTTGGCATCTTTTTTAAATCCACAATATTTAAAATGTCTTTCAATAGCTTTCCGAATGCGATTGTTTTTTTCAATTGGCCACTGCTGACAATCTCATGGGACATCTCTTCAAATATTTTCAGGAGCCTCTCAAAGTCTATAAATCTCGTGATGGGAATCAGTGTTCCTTTATCGATATACACGAGGGTCGCAACGCCGCATGCAGGATGGCAGCTTGGAAGCGGCACAGGGGCATCCTTCAACAGCGAAAGCAGGTGGGATACTGTGCTTACGGACGGTACGGGATAAAAATCGTCGCTCAAAATCTGGCCACCTGTCTGCTCTTCAACCAGGTTGACGAAATCAGGAATCGTTATCCTCTTCTCACTCAGTTCCCTTTTATCTACCCTGCCGGTAAATGCGACTGGCTTAACATTTACTCCTCTCACGACATCTGCATTGTCTGCAGCGTACCGTATAATATCTCCAATCTGATCGTCATTCACACCCCTTACAAGCGTAGGTACCAGGACAACACTGTCCATTATGCCAGCCGCCCTTATGTTTTCTATTACTTTTAATTTCAGCGGGAGGGCATTGTATCCCCGTGCCTCAAGATAGGGCCTCTCGGTTATCCCGTCGAATTGGAGGTAGATGGTCGTGAGCCCCGCGTCGAACAGACTTCTAATAAGCCCCGGTTCTCTGGCAAGCCTCACACCATTAGTTGCAACCTGGATATGAGGGAAACCAAGCTCTTTCGCATATCTTATCAGATCCGGCAGGTCATCCCTGACGGTTGGCTCCCCTCCGCTGAACTGAATCGCTGGACACGGCATGGGCTTCTCGTTTCTTAAGTTTTCCATCATCCTGAAAATTTGTTCTTTCGAGGGCTCGTATACATACCCCATCACCGCTGCATTTGCAAAACAGATGGGGCATCTCTGGTTGCAGCGGTTTGTTATGTCAATGTTTGCAAGGATGGTCGTCGACTTGTGATTCGGACACAGCCCGCAGTCATATGGGCAGCCCTTTTTCTCGTCGGTGTTGGGGTTGTCGACACCCGCACCGCAGCTGTCAAAGCTCATGACTCTTCGAAAAAACTCTGCGTTTTCCCAGTACACGTCTTCGAAATGACCGTCCCTGGGGCAGTCCTTTTTTATGACTGCTCTGCCATGTTCCTCAATGACCTCCGCACCTATTACCGCAAGACATTCCGGACACAATGAGCGGGTCTTCATCTTCACATCCACCCATATCCATCCTTCCACCATATCCATCTTTAAGAATATATGGTTGTTTTACCATGTGTAAATATTCTGCTAACTTTTACTTGCAGGGATAATACCTGGAAAATTTTATGGAATGGACTGAACAGAAAATGGAGGTAGAAATCTGAAGAGAAATGATTACCTGATACTACAACTCAGGTCTTCCCTACATAAAAAGATTTATAAATAATTAAAATTATAATGATTCTACTGTTTTAACATGATTTTTCAGATATATCCATCAAACTTTGGCGGTGTTAGATAATGGTAACCATTCTTGTCGGCGGACAGTGGGGAGAT
>WAQR01000195.1 GCA_015520145.1 Candidatus Hydrothermarchaeota archaeon | reverse complement strand
TATTAAAACTATATTCAAGAATAAAACATATATATAAAATTAACGCATAATTATATATAATATTTAATAAAAAATTGAAATGATACATAGAACATGAATATAGAAAAGGAGAGTGATATTGATGGCCACATCAAAATCAGGAGGGAAGAAAAAAGAGATGTCCCTCGATGAAAGGATAACAGAAGCTCTTAAAAATGCTCCAAAAATCGAGGGTTTTACTGTAAAACAAATTGCTGAAGTAACAGAAACACCATGGCCAACTGCACGGTGGCATCTAGAATTGCTTGAAGCGAGAGGGGTTGTTGAACACCTTAATATAGGCAGGGCAAAGGTATACTCATTAAAGAAAAAGTCCCAGAAGTCAGAAAAATAACTCCCACCTATTCCCTTTTCTTTTTTCTATTAAACTTATTAAATGCTAGGCTATGAATCGTTGCAGCATAATGTGGCCTCTTTATTCCCCTGCTATCCTTATAACATTCATAGTAAGCATGCAGGATGTACCTCGGGTCGATTTCCGGGCAGGGGACCCCGTCAGATAACGCATCTTTTATATCCTCAATGGTTACGGTTTCACCATTTATGTCTTTTATGTTATCCTCACTGAATTCATTGACAACAAAATGAGAAAAAAGACTATCTGAAGTCCCACCCATGCACATGTGACTGCAATTCAATTCCACACCTTCATTAGCAGCAATTGTTTCACATATATCCTGTAGATTTCCCCAGTCGTCACGACTTGAGATAATATTTATGTCTATAATCGGGGCATGGGGGCATAAAGCCAACAACTGGATAATGTCATTGGAATTATTGAGAATGTCTGCAAAGTCCCGCGGAAATCGTAAGTTGAAATCATTAATACGAAATGCCCATGAGAATCCAATTCTCTCAATACAATCAGAAAAGTTAAGACAATCATCTAGATTTCTATTAACCCGATTAATCCTCACCCTATCCTCTAGGTCCTCTATTCGTTTTCCAAGTATCTCGTCTCCAGGCAATCCGGACGCAATCATATATGATCGAAGTGTCAAAACCCTTATCAAGTCTAACTCGGTCGGCTGTAACTTGCTTAAAGTACCAAAAACTCCAAATGCGGTATCCAAAAAAGCATGTCCTATATTTGGACCTCCTGCTCTCAGCCCTAATATATCTGCAACACATTGCTCTACTTGAAGGTTGTATACTCCCAGTGGAGTCCTATTTAATGGACATTCCTCACATTGAGAATAGCGATATCCCTTTAAAATAGACATGGTATCATTATAAATATCAAGAGAAAGCCGTTTGAAAGATGAAGTAAGATCTGTCCAGCTAAAATCTAATTCTCTCCTCAGTTTCACTACTGGCGCATGCCCTAACTCATGTGCTATAAGCATGTAAGCCCCGACAAAGTACTTTTGCTCCTCAGACATCGAAATGTGGAATAGTTTTGAATATTCAGAAGGCCGAAAAAAATGCTCCAGTGAAATGTCCTTCCGTTATTGGTGGAGTAAATGTGATAAATCCATCCCATTTTCCATAAGGTATCTTAAAACATTTACAATAACTCTTTGCAACTTCATCAGCAGCCAGATAAAAAAGTTCGTTTCCTATTGTTCTCTCTGGACTATGTGGCAATCCAGATGCGACATGGGGAATCTCTGCTGAAACAGTTCGTTGAAAGAATGCAGATTTTAATAGCCCCACAAAATTGCTCAATTCGAAAAATTTTCTCTCCAGGATATAATATTCTCTTAGACTAAACGTTTGAAGATAATGGAGTGACTCTGTATAGTCTTCATGTTCGACTCTTCTAAAATTCAATTTTCGGTTGAAAGTATCATTTATATCTGAAACTAAATTGTCCAGCCTATCAAATGTTGACAGTTCTCCTTCTTGTTCATTTTTTTCAAAAAGTGGAGGAAGTACCGGTAAAGAGTCAGGACTATGTAGATACTGCCATCGGTGTTTAAGTATTTTATACTCATCTGAAATACCGCAATATTTTATCCATAATGTCCGTATTGCCTCCCAAAGACTTTCTTCCCGGTCCATTTTCACACCTGCGGAAGGAGTAATGTTGATGTACTCAAAATATCCCCTTCTTCCTTATGATTTTTTCTCAGATCGAGGATTGCCTCTTTAATCTCTCTAAGTGTCGGTTTACTTATCTCCAAAGAGATATCAGACCACCCAAGCCTTTTGCTCATCGTCCTCTTATTCCATCCAAGTAAGATATCTTCCGGTTTTAATTCAAGCTCACCATATCCTGAACTCAGTTTAACAAAAGTTAATGCTTTAATCGTATCCCCCTCTACCTTATTCTCTTCGCCTTCCCATTCCAGTCCAACATAAGAGCAGCTATCAGAAAAATAATCCTCGGTCAGGTCTCTAAACTCCGATACTTTAGAAAACATATTATGAAACGAATCTCCACTTACAGTAAGTAGAAACGAATATGAAGATGCCGTCCAGTATAGTTCAGCTTCAGAGTCTTTCATTTCAGAATCCAATTTGTTTAAAATGTCCAGAGAATTCTTTAGTGGCACTCCGTTGACTTTTGGTATTAAGAAAGTATAAATTCTAATCGGTTTCTTTGGTAATTTATCATCCTTTTCATCATCTCCTATCACCTTAGCTCCCAAAGAAAGCGACGAACATATAGGATATCCTCTATCGGCTATTGCATCCTGTAATTCACATAAAACATTTGAAGCTACTCTCGCGGATGTGTCTTTAAATTCTATGATTAGGTCAAATCTGCCAAAACAATACCCTGAAAAAATTGTTTTCTTTTCTTTGAGATATCCAGAATCATTTGCTATCTCTAAAATCTTCCTTTCATCTTCCCTTAAAACCCCTTTTGTAGAAATCCACATTATAGCATGCAAATCTGGACTGAATCTAATATTGTCCACCCCTCTCATTCTCATCCCTGTACCGCTCCCTGCTCTCATAATACCTCAGTCACCAGTGCCCCTTTTCATTATTTAAATTTTTTTGATAATTATTAATAAGAATAAGATTAATATCTCATATCCTCATGTCCGCTCCTTTAATTTATTCCTTTAATTTATATTTACCTCCCCGACCTCCCAGCATCCATCAAATCCTTTGAATTATGAATGTCCAAAAGCCTCTTTCTAGTCGCCTGGACGGCAAATTTTGATAAATCCGAGCCTATCCACCTCCTGCCGAGTTTTTCTGCAACCGCCAGGGTTGTGCCAGAGCCGCAGAAGAAGTCAGCTACGATGTCGCCGGGGTTGGACGAGGCAAGGATGATGCGTTTTAAGAGAGCCTCGGGTTTTTGGGTATCAAAATAAAGCAATTCATCTCTGTATCTTTCTGTTGCCCATATATCAATCCACCAGTCTTCCAGTAATTTTCCCTTTCTTTCTAATTCTTTGACTACCCCCAGCCTCTCCCTTTCTAACTCCTTTTTTGTCATAAAAACCTGGCCAACATTATGCAGACCACTTTTATGGGGAATCCTCTGTTCATTAAATTTGTAATCACTGGATCTGGAATAGAATAAGATAATATCATGTTTCCTTGAAAACGCTTTTTTACTCTTTCTAGGGCCTGTATAACACCAGACAATCTCATTCCTGAAATTCTCATACCCAAAAATCTCATCCATCATCACCTTGACATAATGCACCACATGCCAGTCCAGATGCACATAGATAGAACCATCACCTGCCAGCAGCTCTCTCATCAAAACCAGCCGCTCATACATATACCTGAGATAAGAAGCAATCCCACCGCTCCACGTATCCCTGTACGCCCGCTCCTCGATGATAGATGGAGCCTTTTCTATCCTCCCATCACCTGCCCCCGCCTCTACCCGGGTCTTTATTGAAAAATCTGCTCTGGTGAAAAACGGCGGGTCGATATAAATCAGGTTTATTTTTCCTGCCAGCCCCTGTTTTATAAGAGAGGACATCACCGGTTTGTTATCACCCCAGATGAGCATGTTCTTCCAGGCCTTTGGATAATTTTCAGGCCACCTATCATCAGGAAAAGATAGCTGTACCCCACAAGTAACCCTAGGATTACCGGCCGTCTCCACCACCTGAAAAGGGAGATTGTACCTCTCTACAGGTGCCCTCTCCCCTATCTCAATACGGTCATATTTGTCAGACCATATCAGTTCCACATATTTATCGTATTTATATTTATTATCATCTGGCATGATATGAGTTCTCCGGGGTATTCAAACACCTAACGTTTTTGGATGTGCGGCAAAAATAATTTTCCCTATCCCTACACGCCCTATCCCTGCACGAAAACAGTAGGAGATTTCACAGATGGATTTATATCTTGTAAAACTTAAAAAGAACTCTATGAAAAAAAATATGCAGACAATCATATTTACAATATCTGTCATCCTTGCAGGCGTCCCTACTTACGGATGGATAATACGACTTCTGGTAGAGGAGTGGTTCAGTAACCCATGGGCAACGCACGGCGTGCTCGTTCCTCTTATGGCAGCATATCTTGCATACCAGAGAAGGAGGAAGCTCAAGTTAGAGTGGCACAGCGATATAAAGCAGAGGATTTATGGGGTCTTAATTCTTGCTGTTGCCATGGCGTTCACCTATGCAGTAAGAGACTCAACATATATGCTGCATCTAATCCTTCTCACGCTCCCATTCTTCCTTGCTGGACTTATAATTGCATTCTACGGCACCAAAACAGCAAAGACCCTTTTACCCGCCCTGCTATTTTTGGTATTTCTCATACCTCCTGAAAGCTCGATTGCAAATGAGTATGGTTATGAGCTGGTGAAAATCGAGGGGGCAATAGCTGCTGCGGCAGTTGGAAAGATCATTCCCATAGAGATTGCAGAGGAACTGGAAGGTGTGACAATACTCACAATCAAAGGTGGAAAGGGTGGGAAATTTGCCTTAAGTCCTGAATGCAGCAGCGGGTACGCACTTATCCCATTTATAATCTTCTCTGTTTTCGTGGCCCTCTCCATGCCAGGAAAGCTTCAAAGAAAGATACTCGTAGCGGTAGTCTGCATCCCGTTCATATTCCTAATAAATTCCATCAGGCTTGGTATGATACTTCTTATATCCTACTACATAGGCCCGGAGATAGCACTTCAAACATTCCATATATTCGGTGGACTGACGCTCTTCATTCTCTTTGCAGTAGCATATTTAATACTCATCAACAAATATGCCTCGAATCATACAAGGGATGGATAGATATATCGCTGACCAAATCAGATAATCAGATACTGGTAGCCAGGTAGTTCCGTTAATTCAGGTAGTTTATTGAGTTAGGCAATCTTGAAGGGAATGACCTGGAAGAGCATGAAATTAATCACTATGTGTATAACAATAGGTCCAATAAGTGAACCTGTGCGGTAGTATAGAACCGAGAGGACCACGCCTACATAGAATGTGAACAGATATTCTAAAGGGTTGACCCAGATACTGTGGGGTATGCTAAAAGCTATCGCAGAGAGCACAATTGCCAATGTAGGGTTTATGTCCTCGATGCTTGTCTGTAAGATCCCTCTAAATAGCACCTCTTCAGTAATCCCTAAGATGAAGAAGATACTGATACTAGCATAGAAAAAGGTTGAAAACAGCGGCTGGGTGCCGAGAATGAGGTACTCAGTCATACCAAAAACGATGCCGAGTGGGATGCCTATTGTAGCGTTTCTAAAAAAGTTTTCTCTTTTAATACCGACCTTACCAAAGTTTTTGAAATTATAGTAGATGAAGACCGTACAGGAGAGGAAGAGGAGGGAATATATAATCAAAAACTGATAATGGATATATATATCCTGCAACGGCAGCGCAGCATTGACCAGCCTCAGCATCGAGACAAGCATGAATGCCTGAGAGATGCGAACAAGTTTCAGGTCTTTTATATAGATAGGTGAAAAAAGGGCTGCCGTTATTATTATAACATGCACCATTATTCCCATGCTGGAACTTTTATATGTGAACAAGAACTCTGCGATAGCTATAGTCAGGACAAATGCTACAGGAAGCAGGATTTTTCTGGAATAAGTCGGCATGCCCATATTCCACATAATCTTCAGGGTGAAATAAGATATTAACACATTTATGAGGATAATAAAGACAAGAATACCAAACGAGTCCATAGTTCTCAAAATAGGGTGTAAATTGTATAAATAGTTTAGCCATATGCTGGCTTTTAGTATTCTATCCTGAAAATGCCTTACACTTTTGACCGTCAAGATATGTTTTACCGCTGGTGTAGTGGTAGAACCAATACCTGCTTTATGGTTGGTGCGGATTATTTGATGACAATTTACAGGAAAAAATCTTTTAAGCCCTGGTGCAGATTATTCCTCATGACAGGAGCAACAATGACAGGAGCAGCAGAACCAGAAGAAACGGCAGAAACACATCTTGATGTCTTACTAAAAGGGTCACGCAGCCCGAGAAGCCTTGAAGAGAGATACCTGAATGCCAAAAAGACATTTTTAACAAACACACTTTCGCACATCCAGCAGGAACTCGACTCGAGAGGTGTTGCGCCAGACATCGGGTTTCTGATAATGGTGCTGTATCTCTTCAGGTTCATAGAAAAGGAGGTCGGTACGAGATATGCAGATCAGATTCTTGGAGCACTTGCCTTTACCAGGTGGCCGCTTGACGTCTTCAGACCACTGCTTGATAAAAAGACCTTCAAAGAAAAGGTCTGCCTTGCGGTTGACATGAACTACGAGCATCTTGATGAGAGAACACGGGACAATACCATAAACCTCGTATCAAAGATATTCTGTGATATGGGACTCCATAAAAACAGCAGTGATGATATCAGGGAAATCGTAGAAGAAAAGAAGGCGCTTTACAGGCAAATCGGCTCGAAGAGAGACCTTGAGAGGAGGGAGATTGTCAAACGTCTTGCAAAAAACGGCGGGAAAAAGACACCTCTAAAACTCTTCAACATCGGAATCGTACCCACAGAGCAGTGCCCGAACAGTTGCAGGTTCTGCCTCGCCCCATGGAAGGCGACCATAAAGGAAAGGACAGGACGGGATATCTCGAATAGAGAGTTCCAGGATATCGCAGACCAGGTAATAGAATTTGCATCCAGACACGACATCATTATCACAGTCACAGGCGGCGAGCCGTTTTTAGAGATGGAGAGGGTCATATACCTGCTTGAGAACGCCAGAACGCGTATTGATATCACCACATCAGGTTTCTTTGCAGTGACAAAGAAAGACGCCTTTAAAGTCCTTACAAAGCTTCGAGACGCTGCAAGGAAAAACAGAAACCCCGGTTTCCACTTCAGCCTCCAGCCGAGTATTGACTTCTTCCATCAGGAGATCCGCCTTGATGAGGACGGGAAACTGAAAGAGAACGTGCCGCTGAAGAATATCGCAAACATTATCGAGGTCGCCGTTAGAAGATTCAAGGACATCGAGGTCTGTCCACTGGCAAAATACACGCTGTACGACGACCCCATCGTCGACCTGCTCCACGAGCTTAAAAAGAGGGGGCTTAAAGGCAGGGTTGTCAAAAAGGTTTACAATAAAAATTTGAAAGTCACCGTCATGG
>WAQR01000194.1 GCA_015520145.1 Candidatus Hydrothermarchaeota archaeon | reverse complement strand
GAGTGTCGTGTTGGATGAAAAAGAAAGGGTTTGTTTACTCTGTTCAGAGGCAGAGCCTGATAAATGTCACAGGAAATTATTGGCCGATTTCTTTAGTAAGTTAGAAAATAACGTAAACATTGTCCATTTATAAAAGAGGACATTCCTGGCGTTTAGCCTCTACCTCAGCGAAACACCATGGCAGGTGTCACGTAGGATATTCCTGGCGTTTAGCCTCTCCGCCTCATTGGACCGGGGGAAACAAATAATTTATATTTATGCTTTCCAAGCTTCATATCCTCTTCTTCCAGCTCAGATACAATCCGTTTAACTATAAGTTTTTTAGGATCTGTGAGTGACTTGACCCTCTTTGTCAAATCATCGAAAGATTCAAAAGGTTTTTTCTTTCGCTCATCTAGGATTTCCCACATAATCTTCTTTCCAATCCCTGGCAAAAGTTCTAAAGAATGAAGCCTTGTACTGATTGCCTGGGCGGTATTAAAGAAATCTAAAAATCTACGTTCGTTTCTATTCACTATATCTTCGACGACATATGGCAGTTCAGACTTTGCAGCAGAACTCAGTTCTTTGTAAGTTATTCTTCTTTTAATATACTCAATATTCTTCCGCTGCTCTTTCCCAATATACACCCGTTCGTGAGGTTTCAATTCAAATCCCTTCCGAGGCACAAGCTCTACCAGGGTTAAAAATTTCTCACCCAACGCCAATGCAATTGGTTCTTTCTTGTATATTGGCCTGCCATCCTCATGACGCCCGTGGGGCAGATGGTCAAGCACAACAGCGTGCTCCTCCATTCCCATTTTAATCACAGTTCACAATTTTGAAACAATCTTTAATATTCCCTCTACTTCCTCTTTGGATAAAGCAAATCTTTCCTTTGCGAATATGGCCTTGACATCATCTGCGTCCTTTGGTAAGAGGTCAACGATTTTCACTGCAACGTCTCTTTTAATCTTCTCATTGCTTTTCATTAATTCCTCAATCGTCTCCTCGGATTTCTCGGGCGTCAACTTCGAAAATTTTTTTAGATGATCTAAAGTTGTCTTCTGCTCATAATCCAGCTCTTCCTTCTCTGCCTTCTTCTCCAGGATTGCCCGCGATTCTGCATTAGAGATGGCTCGTTCCTCCAGCAGCCTTTTACCTATCATTTTTATCACCCTCTCTGTGGCCGGAGATGCACGGGCCTTGAAATCAATATCTTTTTTGCATTCCCATCCATGACCTCTACAAGATATGACCGCCCCCTTTTTTCTACAACTCTTCCTGTCTTTCCATGAAATCTCGGATGAGGCTGTCCTTTCTGAATGCTCGGGTCGATATCTATATGGACTCTGTCGCCTATCTCAAATTTCTGTATTATCCTCGATACCGACAGCACACCTTTCTCTCTATTCTTCTTCAAAAGTTTCTGTCTTGTTCCTGTTCTTGAACCTTTGGATCTTCTCATAACTAAAACCTTCTTTAACCTTCTTTAATCTATAAATTACCTTATACCTTAAATACTATAGGGATGATTCGTCCTCTCTATTTATAAGTTTTTCTCATTTATTAAAACAATTTGTATGATATGGATACTATTTCCGTCAAACAATAAAGGTTTTATGATAAAACTAACAAACAAAACCAATACTATGTATAAATGCACAATCTCGGACACCGTCGGAAATAATAACAGATGGTTGTGAGATTTTTGATAAACTTTATAAACATCCAGTAAGCAAATACCTTCTCGAGTGATAGAGTGAAAATGAAAGCTGTAATACTTGCCGCAGGACGGGGAACAAGGCTCCAGCCAGTTACTTTAGATAAATCCAAGTGCATGCTCCCAATCGCAGGAAAACCTATCCTGGAGCATATCATAAATGCAGTAAAAGAAGTCAAAATTAAAGACATCATCTTAATAATTGGATACAAAAAAGATAAGATAAAAGATTATTTTAAAGATGGTTCAGGCATCGGCGTTAATATAGAATATATCACCCAGGAAGAGCGGCTTGGGACTGCCCATGCAATAGGTCTGGCCGAGTCCAGAGCCGATGAAAAGACCCTGGTTTTAAACGGAGATACCATCATCTCAAAAAGGTCTCTTGAAGATGTGTTAGACGTCAAAGATTCAACAGCCACCCTGGGGCTGAAAAGGATCGATGACCCCAGAAGCTACGGGGTGGTAAAACTTGACGGAAACAGGGTCAAATGCATTGTAGAAAAGCCAGCAGAATTTGTGTCAGACCTTGCCAATACAGGGATTTATGTATTCTCATCGAAGATATTCGATGCAATAAAAAGGACCGGGAGGTCAAAAAGAGGGGAATATGAAATAACGGACTCCATTGAAATCCTGGTAAAAGATGGCGAAGATGTCAGAGGTATCGAGATTGGCGGGTTGTGGAGTGATATCGGAAATCCATGGAACTACCTTGACTCAAATCAGGCGATTTTAAAAAATATAAAAAACGAGATACACGGGCAAATCGAAGACTTTGTAAAGATTAACGGCAATATCCATCTTGGACATAACTCAGTCATAAAATCAGGGACATATATCGAAGGTCCTGCATATATCGGTGATAACACAATGGTAGGTCCAAATACCTATATCAGGAGCTTTACCAGCATAGGTGACAGATGTCACATAGGAAACGCGGTCGAGCTTAAAAATTCCATAATAATGGACCATACAAACGTCCCTCATCTATCCTATGTCGGAGACTCCATAATAGGAAGCCACTGCAACTTTGGTGCAGGGACGCTGGTCGGGAATCTCAGGCTTGATGAGAAGAGCATCAAGATGCGGATAAAAGGAGAATTGATGGATACAGGGAGGAGGAAGATGGGATGCGTTGTCGGCGATAATGTAAAGACTGGGTTAAACGTCATGATAAATTCCGGAAGGAAAATCGGGTCAAACAGCATGATAGGGCCTGGAGTTATCATATACTCTGATGTCCCTGAGAATTCGTTTGTGCTGCAAAGGCAGATGCTGGAGACAAAGTCAAAGTAAAAGAGACACGGTCAAAGTAAAAGTAAAAATAAAGAAAAGTAAACAAAATGAAACTCACAGAACTTGGCGAGCGGAATATCATTAAAATTTTCTCAAACACATTTGGCAGATGCGAAAAGGTAGTAGTTGGAATCGGTGACGATGCAGCAGTTTTTGAACTCGGCAGCGGCAGCAGAGAGGGCGGCGAAAATAAAGACTATCTAGTCGTCTCCACGGATTTCATTTCACAAAGATCCCACATCCCGGAAGAGATGACACCCTACCAGATAGGACAATACATTGTGAACATAAATCTAAGCGATATCGCATCAATGGGCGCAGAACCTGCCTCAATGGTCATTTCCTTTGGATTACCCGGGGATCTTGACGAAACGTTTGTAACCGAACTTTCAAAAGGCATCAACGACGCGTGCAAAGGTTATGGCATCTGTGTGATTGGAGGGGACACGAAAGAACACTTCGAGATTGCAATCACCGGCACGGCATTTGGTATAGCTAAAAAAGGGAGATTTATAAAAAGAAGCGGGGCAGAGGTAGGTGACCTGATATGCGTCACCGGTAAAATCGGCCTGGCAGCAGCAGGGGTTCACTGCATAACCCGGGGACTTGAGATAGACAAAGAACTAAAAAACCCGCTGATAAAAGCAGCACTTGAGCCGAAAGCAAGGGTTAAAGAAGGGGTTCTAATAGCCAGATATGCCACATCCTGCACCGACATCTCTGACGGGCTTGCATTCAGCCTGCACGAGATAGCAAGGGCTGGCAGGAAAGGGTTTGTTGTTGAAGAAAAAGATGTCCCGACAGGAAGAGGTGTAGAAGAGGTCTCGAGGCTTGCAGATGTCCCTGTAAGAGAGATGATCTTTCACAAAGGCGGGGACTATGAGCTTCTGTTTACCGTTCCACCAAAAAGGCTGGCAGAGCTTAAAAAATATGTAAAACTGACAGTCATTGGCAAAATTACAGAACGGGGCAAAAAGATTATCACAAAAAACGGCAAAACAGAACCGCTAAACCCTGGAGGATACGAGTCATTTATTTAATCACATCTTTGCAATCTCTTCAAATGCCGCAGCCACCCTCTCCAGTTCCTCGTCACTTAGTCCATATACAGACAATTTGATGTGTTTGCTAAGCCCTTTGTGAAGACCCACAATCCCCCTCTTATTCATCTCTTTTGCAAGGAAGAATCCCTTCTTCTTCTGGGTCTTTGAAATCTCCCAGAATCTTGGGGTCTCAAAATGGAGGAGGTGGTGCCTGTGCGGCCTCTCACCAAGGAGCATTATATCCCCGATATCCTCCATCCTCTCGATAAATTTCTCTGTCCTTTTAATCTCGTCTGTCCAGTTTTTCACCCTCGCTCTGACAGCAGGAAACGAATGCATTGCACTCACCAGCGGCAGCCCGCCGACACTGCACCCGAAAACATTTGGGATCTTTTTCCCAAATACCCTCCCTGTCCATTCCGCTTTTGACCTGGAGAGTGCAAAGACCTTTTTTGACCACACAAATGTGGTCACAAGAAACCCCAGCGGTGCCACCGATGCCATGGACTTGTGGGCAGAAAGTGTGAGGAAATCAGCATTGAAATCCTTCATATCGATAGGTTTCACCCCGCCGGTATATGCTGCATTTACCATGTAAGGGATTTCCTTCTCCTTGCAGATCTTCCCCACCTCTTCAACCGGCGCAATATTCCCGTAGTACGGATCGGCATGGGTCATCACCACAAGTGCAGGTTTCCCTGACTCTTTTTCCACCTCCTCTATCTTCTCAAGGACTCTATCTGCCTCCACCATGTATTCAGGATATCCTGTATGCGGCGGCTCAACTGCATGAAGGCCGCACATCTCTGCTGCAATGTTCGTGCTGTAGTGGCTATTTGGGTCTGTGATAATGATATTCGTCCTCCCGTCCTCTTTTGCAAATTCTGATACCGTCTTCATAACCGAGAACTGCGCAGCCCTGCATCCGAAGGTATGCTCGGCATCGTCCCCGCCGACAAAATGCGCTATCTCCTTTAAAAACGATTTTATCCCGGGTTTGCTAATCAGGCTCGACCTGCCTTCAACACAGTCAAAACAGACATTGTATCCGACATCGAGCCAGCCCTCTTCGCATATCTTCTTTTTCACATCCTCTCTCAGGATGCCGCCTCTCATCAGGGGATTGATAATGATCTTGTCCTTGTACCTGTAGGGGACGGTACCGGTACTCACGTTCCCACCTTCTCTATCTTCTGTATGACATCTTCAATCGCTTCTACAAGACCTTTACCTGTATTTAGGTCTATCGCCCCGTCGATATCAAGTGTCAAAGAGACATCTGTCCAGTTCCCTCTCTTACGGGTGATAATAGGCCCTTCAACTTTCACGTCCCCTTTAATCGGCAAATGTAAGGTGATGTATTTTATCCTGCCCTCGAAATCTTTATTCAGATATATCCGCACATTCTGGCCTTTCACCTTCCCGAAAAATAATCTGTTCCTTTCTCGAACCCGAGGTTTTTGAAGCTCTCGATAATTCGGGGCGGGATATCGCTGGTCTTGCACCCGCAAAGTGCCGAACAGGTCTTTGAGAATTTTTCGATATACTCCTTTATCTTCCTGAAGGTTTCAAGCGGCGCACCCAGTATTAGGTCAGAGTCCTTGTAGTCGGCAAACGTCCTGGCACCGCCGCAGAGCAGGGTTAAATTCGGCGCTCTGTCCATGTAGGGTTTTGCTGTTGCCTCGCCGCAGACTGCAAGGGAACCTGAAAAATGCGCATCGATTCCATCAAGCATTGCTGAGACGTCCATTGCCTGTTTTGGGTTTAGGATTGCAAGTATTATATCAGGATCTTTCATCTCCTCCACAGGTGCCACCTTTACAGCCTTCGTATTTGCAGGCGTTATCCTGGGCTGGACGTCTACGTATTCCGGTTTCTCGAACCCGAGCGTAAATATCGGGTTCATGCACTCGAAATCATCTACAACCGCGGTAAAAGATTCGCCGTCTGCCGCCCTTCTAACCATCTCACAAAACCTGACCTTTTTTTTCGGCCTGTTTGATGAGATATCTTCATTTGACGATTTATCGATAATCCTCACGCCGACGAGTTTATATCTGCTTCCAAGATGTGATCTTATTGTTTTGTCCATAAAAATCCCTGATTATTCAACTCAATATTCAACTCAACCTCGCATTCAGTAAATTCATATTCAGGAGATTAACATTAAAAACTTTTCCAAGGAAATATTTTCCAAGGAAATAAAAAACTTTTATGTAGTCAGAAGTATATTAATGAATGTGACATGAAGATAAATATGGAAAGATATTAAAAAAAGTAGATAGAGGAGGAGAAAGATGTGAGAGAACTCAGCGAAGAGATTGATCTGGAAGGGTACGTACAGGCGACATACTATCTGGAAACAGATATGGATATTAAAAAGGCGGCAGAAGCGCTTGCCGCAGAACAGAGTACGGGCACATGGATAAGAGTGGGCTTCGAGTCTGATGACCTAATAAATAAATACAGCGCCAGGATAATCGATATCAAAGAAAAAAAAGGGAAAGAGGGTTCGATAATAAAACTTGCCTTCCCCTACGACAACTTCGGACCTGTTGTGCCGATGCTTTTAACTACCGTGGCAGGAAACCTTTTTGAGATGGGAGAGTTTAGAAATATCAAGTTGATGGACCTGGAGTTTCCGAAAAGTTTCTTGAAAGAGTTTAAAGGGCCAAAGTTTGGAATCGACGGGTCAAAAGATGCCGTCAAGGTCAAAAACCGGCCGCTTATAGGATGTATTGTAAAGCCATGCGTTGGCCTCCCGCCAGGAGACTTTGCACGGGCGTGCTATGAGGCAGCAGTAGGCGGTGTGGATTTTATCAAAGACGATGAACTGATTGCCAACCCAAAATACTCACCAATAGAAGATAGGGTTTCGAGGACCATGGAGGCCATTGACAGGGCAAATGAGGAGAAGGGTGAGAAGACAATGTATGCTGTAAACGTTACCGACGAGGTTGACAGGATAATGGAAAATGCAGACACTGCACTCGAGAACGGTGCAAACTGCCTTATGCTC
>WAQR01000193.1 GCA_015520145.1 Candidatus Hydrothermarchaeota archaeon | reverse complement strand
TCCTGAAGTTCAGTTGCCAGTTGTGCAAGCTCCTGCGCGGATGCTGTCAGTTCTTCCATGCTGGCACTCATCTCCTCGGTAGATGCCGCGGTTTCCTGTGTTGCGGATGCGGATTCTTCTGTTATCGTGGCAAGTTCGTCCATTGCCCTGACTACACTATCAGCTCCTTTTTTCTGTTCTTTTGTATTCTCGGATATACTTTCTACCCTGGATACTGCCTCTTCAATTGCTTTAGCAATGTCGTCGAGAGACTTCAGCGCACTGTTGATTACTGAAGCACTTTTATTTACCTCTTCTGTGCCTCTTTCCATTGATGAAACGGCTTTCGTGGTCTCTGACTCTACTTTATTTATAAGTTCCGATATCCTGTCTGCCGCGTCTTTCGAGCCTTCTGCCAGCTTCCTGACCTCGTCTGCCACAACTGCAAAGCCCCGCCCATGCTCTCCTGCCCTTGCCGCCTCTATCGCTGCATTCAAGGCCAGAAGATTCGTCTGCTCGGCTATGTTCGTTATGACATCTATGATCTGCCCGATTTCCTTTGAATGCTCTCCAAGCGTGGCAACCGTGGCAGCGGAATCTGCTGTGAAAGACTGGATATGCTCCATCTGCTTTATTGCCTCCTCTGCAGCGTCCCTGCCCTTCTTGGAAGCCTCTCTTGCATTTATTGCCACATTTGCTGCCAGCTGGGCGTCATCAACAACCTTGTTTATAGATACTGACATATCTTCTATTGAATCTTTTGTCTTTGCGACATGCTCGGTCGATTTCTGGGCACCCTCTGATATCTGCTGGATTGCCGTTGATATCTGCTCTGTTGACGATGTCATCTCTTCAGATGATGCTGCAAGCTCTTGCGATGTGGAAGACAGTTGTTCTGAAATCTCTGCGACCCTGCCTTTTATCTGACTTATCACCGACCTTAGACTCTCTGTCATCTTCCCGAATGACCGGGACAGGTCGCTAACCTCATCATCACTGTCGGTGCTGGCCTCTATCTTCACGGTCAGATCACCGTCAGCCACTTTTCTGGTTCTTTCAACCATCTCTTGAATAGGTGCAGTTATCGCATTGCTGAGACGTAAAGTTATGACAATCGCAAGGATAAACCCAGCAAAGATGATTAATATCATATTCCTTAATGCAGACATCACGGTTTCCATTATGATAGCGAGTGATTCTTCTGCATGTTCATTGCCGTGGGACTCTATCTGGTTTAACGAGGAGATTATTGTATCCTTCATAGTGTTAAATTCATTCATTTTTTCCGTTGCTCTTTTTTTGGCCGCATCTTCTTTTTCAATAAGTGTGAACGTGTCCACGGCAACGTTTTCAAAATTCATGTAAGCAGACTCTATATTGCCATATCCTTTTGACTTCTTAATGGATTTCCCTGCTTTAAAAAATGCCTCCTTTCCCTCGGTTTTCCCCTGGGTGTAGTGTCTAAAAGATTCTAATTGCGACATTATTAATTCTTCGATTTCCTCTCTTTCAGTTTCGTCCGGAATATCGTCTGCCTGCATAAGCAGTTTTTTATTTGCCTGGTAAACTTCCTCTATTTTTGGATCTTTCTGGCTTTCATACTGGTTGATTTCATCATGCATATCCATCATTTCGATGCCCAGGGTTTCGAATTTCTCGTGGTAGGATATGACTTTTTCAAGTGCTCCGCGCTCTTCTGCGTCAAGAGGGAACTCCCCTAATTTATTGAGCTTTGATCTAAATGTATCCCCCATTTTCAAGAATTCTTCTCTAATAACTTTTCTCTCTTCATCATCTTTCGCCAGCATATATCTCATTGCATTACGGGATTGAGCCTGTCCAATCATGGATACATCCATAGACGCCTTAGACTTGGGCCATTCTTCTTTTGTGAGCACTATCACTTTGTTGTGAATCGAATTCAACCCGTAGTAACCTGCAATACCCACTGCTATGGATATAAAAGAGATAACCATAAATCCCAACAGTAATTTGTTCCTAAGCTTCATTCCCTCTTACCCCGTTAAATTATAATCAGATTTAAGTCCATTTTTATATCTAATATGGACATAATACTTTATATATCTTTTGAATATTGTCCTCTGTTTTGATGAGGTCATCCAATTAATACCTTCAAAACCCCATTTTAATTGGACGGGCTCCTGTTTGGAGGTGGGATTTAGATGGGATCTTTGACAGGGCACTCCTGCGGGTATTTATATTTCTGGTACTTGGTGCTAATACACCCTCGCAAACTTTATCTACTCTCAGGTAATTATGCTAGTGACATGAAACCGAAAAACTACAAACTCATGATCCCAGGCCCGGTCGAACTGACATCGGAAGTATTAAACGAGATGGCAAGACCCCTAATCGGGCACAGGACACCTGAATTTGACGAGATATTGGAATACTGCCAGGATACCCTAAAAGAGATATTCTCAACAAAAAATGATGTACTCCTCATTACAGGGTCTGGCACTGCTGCAATGGACGCTGCTATTGCCAGCACGATAAAAGAAGGCGATGAATACATCTGTATCACCGGCGGGAAATTCGGTGAGAGGATGCCTGAGATTGTAAGGGCATACGGCGGAATAGCAAAGGAAGTGGATGTCAGATGGGGCAGTGCTGTAAATCCAGACGATGTTGAAGACGCTGTATCTGACAGCAATGCAAAGGCAATCACACTCACCCACAACGAGACCTCCACTGGAGTACTCCATGACGCAAAGGCCATCGGAAAGATAGCAAAGAAAAACGATCTGCTTTTCATCGTTGATGCCATAACCTCTGTCGGCGGGGACTATGTGGAGACAGACAGATGGGGCATTGATATCTGCATAACTGGCTCACAGAAATGCCTTGCAGCCCCGCCTGGGATGGCATTTGCCGCAGTCAGCGAGAAAGCATGGGACACCATATCAGACAACAGGTCAAAAAGGGGTTACTATCTCGACCTTCAAAGATACAGGACAGCCCTCAAAAAGGGCACAACCCCTTTCACGCCGTCTGTAACACTGATTTACGGATTGAAAAAGGCACTTGAAGCAATCAGAGCTGAAGGCATTGAAAACAGAATCAAAAGACACAGGCTCCTTGCACAGGCCACACGGGGAGCTGCAAAAGAGATTAACCTTGAACTCTTTGCTGACGAGGACTCTGCATCCAACACAGTAACCGCAATAAAGATACCTGACGGTCTGACAGACGACGATGTTAGAGGAAAGATGAAAAGAGAACACGGGATACTCATGGCCGGCGGACAGGCACAGTTGAAAGGTAAGATATTTAGAATCGGACACATGGGAAACGTAGACTATACTGATTTAATGGCGGTAATGTCCTCGCTTGAATTAACATTATATACCTCTGGACACAATATAATATTGGGTAAAGGTCTTGCAAAGATACAGGAGACCTTCCTCTAAGGATCCCACAAAAGGTCCAAATGGTCCCCAGCCCCCCTCAAAAGAATAAACAATCCATCGAGTGTTACAGATGTCCAGACGAGGAGTAATAATATTCGTGGCGGTGTTGATTGCTGCCCAGTTTTTTGTAAACGGGGCAACTGCATCAACTGAACACAGTACGATATTAACTGCAGAAAGAACATCCGAGAAGATCACTATCGACGGGATAATGGACGAAGAGTCATGGAAAGGGCTTCGTACCCTTGTCATCCCGGTGGTTGACGGGAAGATAGGGGACATAGACGTGGAGATGCGGGCGCTCTATGATGACGAATATATCTATATGTTCATTGAATGGCCTGATAAGACCAGAAGCGACAGGATCTTATGGACATATAACGGTACGTCCTGGCTAAAACCCAATGAAACTACAGAAGATATCTTCTCGATATACTGGAATATCAACGATTCAGTTGCAGGTTTCAATATCGCAGGCTGTGCCATAGCATGTCACGCAGACAGGATGCGGACAAACACACCTGAAGAGAGGGTGGACTGCTGGAAATGGCATGCTGCTACTAACAACCCCGAGAACTATATCACAGACGGCTATCTCGATAACGAACTGGTCCTTGATGATTATCTCCCTTCTGGTGAATTGAAGACATGGCACGCCCACAAGATGGACTGGTCTCCTGAAAGCTATACAGAAAGTGATAGTGACGAAGAAGGAGAGGTGGTAAATGGTGTCGCGGACGAATCAGGAAATATAACCGCACCAAAATACTACAAAATCCCTGCTGCGGGTACTGACAGCGGCGCGGATTATATCACAAAAAAAGACATCCTGACCAGACAGGCAAAAGAGTTCCTCTATCCTGACAGATTCAACGACGGCGAAAAGATACCACCAGGATTCACCCTGCCCTATTATATCTCACAGCGCCCGGGTGGGAGTGCAGGGGATATTGAGGGGAAGGGCGTATACAGCAACGGCACCTGGCATCTCGAACTTAGGAGGAAACTTGTAACAGGGTACGAGGACGATGTCCAGTTCGATACCACGAGGATATACAGGTTCAGCATTGCAGTAAACGACAACAGCCACGGGGCTGCAAATAAAGGTCATGGCGAAGGGCACAGCATCAGCATGCTTGCAAGAACCCTGGAGTTTGGAGGGACAGGGTCAGAAGCGATTACCCAGCTGGCTTTGATTCGCGATTATCTAACCACAGCAAAGGCATACATAAAAGAAAACAAACACGGCATGGCATACTCTGAAATAGACAATGCACTTGTGATATTCAACGAGATACAGGACACCGTAGCAGATGCCGACCCGGAACTCTACATGACCATAAAAGGCAGGTTCAAAGATTCAAAGAGGAGTCATACAACAAAAGAGGTCGACAGCCTGATAGAGGGAATTGATGACGCAATAGCCACCTTACAGGGAAAACGTGAGCCAGAAAAAGCGACATGGGGGGTAAAACTGATAGTCTTCTGGGGCAGGATACAGCTCTACATATTTATCCTGCTGGGGTTACTTGCGTTATATCCGCTTTTTAGGGCGATCAAACTCGGAAAAAAATCAGAACTCAGACACATGAGCATATTCCTGGTAATCATGACTGTCCCGATTGTCTTTGAAGGGATTGGGAGGTTTGGAATCCAGACAGGGCTGGTCTTCCTGCAGAACTTCAGTTTTATGACAAACGAGTATGCCACACTATTCTGGGCGATAATCATCTCGATAGGGCTATATATAGCAGGGACGGGGTTCGAGGAGGTGGACCACACCCTGGAATCACTGAAATACCACAAAACCAAACTCGAGCAGGAGGTCGAGGAACGGACAGCCATCCTAAAAGAAACAAAAGAATTCTTAAACAGCATAATTGAAAGTTCCCCTGATTCAATAATCACCACAGATATTAAAGGGAGGATAGTCAGTTTCAGCAGGGGGGCTGAAGAGTTATTCGGGTATCGGGAAGAGGAGGTGGTAGGTAGGCCCATCACCGACCTATATCCCCCGGAACTGAAAGAAGAGCGTAAAAAGATACAAAAAGACGTACTAAGCGGCAGGACAATAAGAAACCACAGGTCAAAGATATACAGTAAGGGAGGGGAACTGATCGATATAAGTCTCTCAATCTCCGCAATGAGAGACAGCGACGGGAAGGTTATCGGTACAGTAGGGATCAGCAAGGACATAACCAAAGAGGTCGAACTGGAACAGGAGATCCAGGAATCGTATTCCAGGCTGGAAGAGGCGCTACAGAACCTGAAAGAAGCAGAAACACTAAAAGAAGATATACTCTCAAATGTCTCACATGAACTCCGTACACCGGTTGCATCTATCTTCGGGGTTGTTGACCTCCTGACAGGAGAGGACGTTGATAACCTGACAGAAGAACAGAAAGAGCTTATAAAAATCACAGAAAAAAGTGCCACGAGACTTAGCGGTCTCATTGACGATTTATTAAAGCTTTCAAAGAAAGAGCCTGTGGAAGAGGAGATTCGAGTAGAGAGACTTTTTGTTGACAGGGTAATACGAAAAGCAATAGAAGAGGTAAAAGGAGTCGCACTGGAGAAGGGAATAGATATCAAAGTCGATATCCAGGAAGATATGCCCCCGATTCTGGCAGATGAAGAACAGATCAAACGGGCACTCACAAATTTGCTGACCAATGCAATAAAGTTTAATAAGGAGAAGGGAAAAGTTATAATAAGCGCAAGACATATAGAAGAGTCCATAGAAGTTAGTGTTGAGGATACTGGTGTCGGTATCCCGGAAGATGAATTTGATAAAATATTCGACCGGTTTTATCAGGTTGATGCAAGTGAGGATAGGCGATATCTTGGAATCGGGCTTGGGCTTGCAATAGTGAAGGAGATAATCGAAGACCATGGAGGAAAGATCTGGCTGTCAAGTAAACTTGGAGAAGGTAGTAAGTTTACGTTCACAATACCCACCTTTAAAATGTTCTGGAGGACTGGCAAATGAAAAAGATCATGATTGTTGACGATGAAGAGACCCTCAGGACCGTTGTAAAAAAGATCCTGGAACGAGGAGGTTACGATATTATAGAGGCAGTTGATGGCATGGACTGTCTTGAAAAACTAAAAGAGGTCAAACCTGATCTTATACTCCTGGATGTAATGATGCCTGAAATGAATGGATGGGAGGTCTGTAAGAAGATAAAGGAAAACCCGGATACAAAGGATATTATTGTTGCTATGCTCACTGTGAAGTCCGAGGACGAACACAAAGTAAAGAGTCTGGACGAGGCGCTGGCTGACTGGCATATCGCAAAACCTGTCAGGAGGCAGAAACTGCTCCAGACAGTTAACTGGCTTTTTGAAAGGCGTATAGTGCGTGAAGACGAGTAGTAGTGTTTTGAGGTCTTTGAGTAGTTTTTTATATTATTATTTTTTAATCTTTTTTCATGAGTTTCATGAGGATTGGACTCATACAGATATCGATACCGCTTTCGATACCTCTTTCGATGCCGCTTTTGATACTGTTCTCTTTTGATTGCACATATGCCTTAGTCATGGACGAGTCTGAAGTAACTGCCTTCGCATCACCTGACAGCAGTTATCCTGTGCTGGAGGAGTATATTGAAAATACAAATGTCTCGTTTTATATCAACACCTACACATTTGACAGCCCGTCAATTGCAAAACTTGTTAGAGAGGCCTGGGAGAGAGGTGTTGATGTGGTCATCATGGTAGAACCGTCTCCTGTCGGCGGGATTTCTGATATAGAAAAACAGGTCCTGGATTATCTTGGAAGTTCTGGCGTAAAGATATATTACAGCGATATTGAGGATTTGAGGTTCAATCACGCAAAGTATGCGATATCAGATAATTCGTCTATCCTTATAAGTACAGAGAACTTCGGTAGGACAGGTTTTCCTGTGGATAACAGATACGGCAACAGGGGTTTCGGGGCGGTTGTCTATAATTCAAATCTCACGTCATATTTTCTTGACATCTTCTTTTCTGACCTGAACGGTTCTGTGAGGGCAGACGTGTCGGAAGGGGCAGGTGGCCTGCCTGTCCTGCCGGAGATGCCAGGTGCCGGTTTTGTGGATAATGGAGATGGAGGTGGAGGTGGCAGGTGGGAGTACATCCAGGACAGCCGGGGATACAGCCCGAAGTTTGCGGCTGAAAGATATTCAGGGACATTTAACGTGGTTCCTGTCGTTGCACCTGAAAATGCGGTTGAGAACATCTTGGGTCTGATAGATTCAGCAAACTCCACACTGTACGTAGAACAGTTCTATATCTACAAATACTGGGGCTCAAAAAGAGAGGGTTCGGTTGAAACTTCGCCAAACCTGTTTTTAGAGGCATGTATCGACGCTGCAAGGAGAGGGGTCAGGGTC
>WAQR01000192.1 GCA_015520145.1 Candidatus Hydrothermarchaeota archaeon | reverse complement strand
TTTACCAGTTCCCGCAAGGTGTTCTCTGTCCTTTTGAATTCCTCTTTGACCTGCGGGTCGAGTCCTTCTATCTCGCTTCTATAAAATGAAAGGTCATCCAATTGTGCTGATACATCGCCGCCGGTTTCAATACTCCTGTTTATCTCTTTTAGTATCCGGTCTATCTCGTTTAGGTTGTATTCCATCTGCTTAATCGGACCTGATTTTATCTCGCCAGGTACGCGGACGGCATGGACGATGCCAGAATCAGATTGTTCAGACGTTGAAGAGTCAATACCGAAGATGTTTTTTATCTTCAAGATGAATTTTGACAGTATGCCAGGTTCTTCTGGTGATATTGAGGGACCTGAAGGTGAGCTATACGGGCTATTATATACTGGTTCGAGTGCATAAGCCGTGTTTTGCGGGATTGCTATCTCGACTCCCATCAGGAACAGAAACGAGAGTGTTAGGGCAATGTATTTGATGCGAGTTTCAGGATTCATCATGCGTTCTCCTCCCTTTCGGCATGTTTGATTGCATGCTGGGCATGCCTCCACGCCTTCTTGAAGTAATCAATGGCCTTTGCATATTTTTTAGCATCAATTGCCGAATATGCCCTATCAAGCTCCTTGTATGCTTTATCTATCTCCTGCCGGACCTTCTTTTGCCCTGTCGCATTGGCAATGGCAAGTTCAGCTTCCTTTATCGACGTGTTCACCAGCAGCTCGTCGGCCAGCAGGAGGTTGTTGATCACGTCTATAACTGTCATATTAAATGAGCAGAATAGGATAAATACCTTATCATCGCGGCCATCATCGTCGTGCATATTACCCCCTCCGTTGCCTCTGTTGTGAACGCGCGTCTTCTTCATCCCGTGCCTTTCATCCTTAGAGCACGCCAAAAGCAGGTGTTTCACAGCCTTCTTTTCTTCATCGAAGACCTTATGTCCGTGCTTCTCATTTAGATGGTAGTCGTCAAGCCACAAGGGCTCATTATTCCTGCCATGCCTGTGTCCAGACTTTCCGTGCCCTTCCCCGGTTGTCCCAAGGCTCTTCTCGATATGCTCTACAGCTCTGGCTATCTCTTTTTGTGCATGCTCTTCGGTTGTGTTGATACTCAAAAGCAGATTGACGGAATCGTTCTTGAGGGTGCGCGGGGTTGCAAGCACGCGCAGATAAGCGGTATCTATCGGTATTGTGGTAGAGTTATAAACGCCGTATAAGAGCACCAGATAATCATCGTTTGGGAGAATCAAACTCTCGGCAGTAAAAATGCCAGAAATGTTCTCGCCAATGTCGAGGCTGGCATTGACCGAGAAGTTCAAGATCATCTCCCCGGACGATGGGCTGACCAGGGACACCACCAGGGTGACATTGTCCAGCACTATGTTGCCTGTATTTATAGCAAGATAGGAGAAGTTTACATCGTCAATACCCCTTATCTCAACGGGAATAACCTCCAGCGTACCTTCTAAGCCAGTCCTTGCCACAAAGCTCGGGATGATTGTGATGGTCGTATTATCTGTTGACATGAGGGTGCCGTTGTGGTATACCTCCTGGAGGACGGTATAATTTCCGGGTGACATGTTAGCAGTATTCCATGGATAACTTAGGGTTAATGTAGCAGAAGGCAGGAGCACAGGTACTGTACTGCTCTGTGAGTACACAACACTACTATTCTCCCCGAATACACTCAGATTGACGGACAGGTTTTCAAAGATGTAGTTTGGCGAGAGGCTACTTACAGTTGTATGAAGTTCCACAACCTCCCCTGCATAATACTCCTGCTTTGCGGAGTGGAGGTTGGAAGTTAACTCCAGCAAGGGAGCAATCCTAAAGTCCGTTGAGACGCTGAGATTATTAGCAGATGCCACTACTATATAGCTTCCAGAGAAAACCTGCGAGGTATTCCAGTTCAGATTCACATCTACGCTTTCATATCCTGCTAGTGAGAGGTCTATTGGAGAGAAATCATACACCTGAGAACGCCTTGTGTCATATATACCTACCATGAGCTGGGCGCTCTCGCTGACCTCATCCGCATTCCTCACATTAACGGCGATGCTCACATTCTCGCCATAGCTGTAGCTTACTTTGTCTGTGCTCAGGCTGAGAACAAGCCTGGAAGGTGCGACCCTCACTCTCACCTCTGGCAGAGTTAAGCTTATCATGTCACCCTGTGCATCCATATAGGTGATGTTCACAAGCCTGTTGACAACTTTCTCACCTGGCGTGATGTTCTGAAGTGTTGCCGTGAAAGAAAAGTTGAGTTCCTCTCCCACTGCGACTCTATCGATATACCACCTAATCCTTGAGCTATTGTCCACATAGCTGAGAATAGCAGGGGGTGTCAGGGAATCTGGATTGATGGCAATGTCTCGTGGCACATAATCTATAATTCTAACGTCTCTGCCTGCGATTCCCCTGATTTCTCCAGCTATCTCCTGGTAAATCTCCTCCAGGGTCCCTGGATCAGGAGAATAGTAGAATTTTCCACCTGTTAAGTTTGCTATGTCTGTCATCAGCCTCCGATCAGTGCCGCCTCCGACGCCAACAGTATATATAACCACGCTCTCATTCTTCGCCCTCAGCGCTTCATCTCTCGGGCGGTGTGCGGACGGGCTGTCGGTATCTGCGCCGTCGGAGAGTAATAGCATGTATCTCTTCGCCTCTGGTTCTCCTTCCTGCGAGAAATGTTCCCTTGCCATGGAGATCCCCATACCTATCGCAGTGGCACCTCCTGCTCTAATAGGATCCACGCCCTGAATAACCTTCGAGAGATTGGATGTTAAAGGTACATTTGTCGAAACGCTACTTCTACTTGAAAAAGACATCACACCGATTCTGGTGTTGCTCTGGTTGAGCATGTACTCCGCAAAGCTTTTTGCTGCCTGCTTTGCGGCCGCTATCCGGTCTCCCCTCATACTTCCAGAACGATCTATTATTAGTATAACTTCGATTTTATCAGTAAGATTTGGAAGAATACCCTCTCCTCTTATTGTTATGGTGAGATTTGTGGAGCTATCCCCAGGATAAAGTTTCTGGGGATGAGCAATCTTCTGTGCGGACAGCTTTTCTTTAGGAAGTACATAGAAAGATGTGTTGAAACTCCACACCGAAGCAGCGGTAACATTCACCTCAATCAGATATCTCCCGGCATCTGTAAAGTTGTATCTGAATGTCTCCATGGGAATGGTAACGCCTGGTTGCGGATATGTCCTGGCACTCATATTTCCATCGACAAGCTTTCCGCCTTCTGGTAAATACATAGCATAGCTTACGTTGATATCTGAACCTATGTTCGCCTTCAGCTGGAGACTCAAACTTAAAGTAACATCTGTTTCGGTATTGATATCTGTGTATGATGGAGTGATAAGGACTCCGCCTCCTTTCACGTCCCATGTTGGAAGTATATGGATATCCTCTGTCCATGAATCCAAAATTACGCCAGTTCTTCTGTCAACAAGCCTCACCTCAATCAAATAGTCTCCAGGTGGAAGATTTGCAGTATTCCATGCCGCCAAACTATCGTTAAACACGATACTGCGATTACCCACATAACCCTCGAGTTTTACATCATTTCCCGTGTAGTTTATCAAAAGTTTAACTGTAGAATACGCAGGGAACTGCACGGAAGGAATCTCCGTTCCATTTTTAACCTCATAGATGGAAACGTTTAGAATCCTCGCCGTACCGGTTAGTGTGTAAGCATGGAGTGCTTTAAGAGCATGAATCGTAGACATTAAATCTCCCCAGCTACCATCTGGAAGCTGAGTCGAGAGCAGATAATCACTCGCGTTCTGTGTAGCGTCTGAGGCAGGAATGGAAACTAGTAATGCACTTAGAGCCAGAGACGTATCTAAAGGTGTCGAACGAATGTTGCCCCATCCTCCATCACCTCGCTGGGCGCCGACAAGCCACTCACCTGTACACCTGAATATTTCTAGCGAGGTAATTTTGTGTATAAGTGAATAATCCCGTAGAGCGATAATGCTTACCGACCTTGTGGAGACATCCTCTTCCATGGAAGCGTACTTCAGGATAAACTCGGTTCCGATTTCGGCACGTCTCCAGCGTTGATCAGAGATCGTAAGTGCTTCAACCGCAAAGGAAGTATCCACTAAATCGCTTTCATATCCAGGATTTACGCCCCACCCACCGTCCTGATTCTGGTATTTAAGCAGGACCCCAATATCCTCTGAGACGTTTTCATACCTCGAAAGTCCGATAATTTTCCATGAGAGCTGGTCTACGGTTGTCGCATTCTGGGCTAAAAGCCATGTCTTTGCTTTGGTCAGCGCTGGCCCTGTATAATTGAGGTACTCCAGCGTTTCAATTACGATTCCAGTATCTGTGATTGAACCCCGGGATTCATCAGTACTCCATCCACCTGACGGATTCCTCGCAGATAAAAGATAATCCACCCCACCAGATACACTCCCCAGAGCAGGTTCATATCCTGCAAGTGCCAAAACAGATATAGCAGAAGGATATATCCTTGAATCCTGACCCTCACTAGTCCCCCAGCCCCCATCTAAGTTTTGAACATTATTCAAGAAATCGGCAGCCATTTTTGTCTCATTTGTAAAGTTTCCAGAGAGGTTCAATGCAAGCAGGGCAAAAGCAGTATCAGGGATATATGTCCATGATCCATCTACTCGCTGATGCGAAACGAGCCAATTAATGGCCTTTTTAGTCGAATTATCCTCAACACCAGATTTCATCAGCGCGTAGGCAGCCAGGGCGGTCTCCTTTGTATAGCCACCTTCTCCCCAGCTTCCCCAGCTTCCATCTCTATTCTGGCTTTCCTCAAGGAACTGGATCGCGTTATCGACTTCCACCCCGCTGTAACCTGATTTTGATAAGACAATCAATACAACAGAAGTCGTTGAAACATCAACCCAGCTTCCATCCGTATCCTGGGATGATAGCAGCAGATTTTTCAAATCCCCGTCATCTGTCGCAAGATATACGAGAGAGACATCTTTCAACTCAGTGTAATTGTCGGCCAGGAGAACCATCTTATCCTCTGTGACATTGTACCCCAGTTCTTCAAGGGCATTTATAGAAAACGCGGTCGATAAAAGGTCAACCTCACTTCCCCAACTGCCGTCAGGGTTCTGGTTTTCGATAAGCCAGTTCACACCATCCTCTATCGCAACCTCTACAGGAACCGCATTTGCCGGCCCGCTGATTAGGACGAGAAGGCTTGGCAGCACACAGAGATATGTCCTCCGCATAATACCCCGCCATAAGGTTTAACCTGAATGGCTATTTATTGACATTTTTTATATATAAGATTATCTGTTCTCAATATAAATATTCCCGCTCGCCTTCATCTCTGCATGGTCGCCGGTATACCTTGAATACTTCCCCAAAAATTCCTCACCGTCAATTTTTATATCCTCTTCCTCACCCGCATAGACGAAACCAGGGAGTAGCCGGGTATTTCCTCCCATCATTACGATGTTTCCCCCTGTCATCTGTGCGCCAGTCCTTCCGGAAGACTTGCCTTCAATGACAATAAGACCCTTTTTCATGTGCACGCCTGCAAAAGGCCCGCAGTCTCCTTTAATATGGATCTTCCCTCCAACCATGAATTCCCCGACCTCACATCCTGCATTTCCCTCAACAATGATAGAACCGCCTTTCATCCCCCGCCAGTCCCCGCGATATGATGCGCCCAGATAATCCTTTGTATTCCCTTTTATTATCAGCTCCCCGCCCACCATCTGCTGGCCTGCAAAGGAGTCTGTGTTACCTTCGACAATAATCTTCCCGCCAGACATCTTCAGTCCGACATACATATCCACATCCCCTTTTATGATGATTTCTCCAGATTTCATGTTCTCGCCAATCCTCTTGGTCCTGGATACGTCACCGTCTATAATTATCCTGATATCTGCTGCATCATCTATTTTAGTCCCGGACACATCAAAGAAGTCTTTTAGTGTCTCCTTTCTGTTGCCATGGAAAATAGCCAGATGCTCAATCTCGTCGACATCCTTCCCTGCGAATATGTCTGGGCTTATCACCTCTGCCTCTATGCCCTCCTTTGGCTGGATTTTCGGCTTTAAGATTATCTCTTCCATAGGAATCACATGATTCTAGATTATCCAGATTATCTAAATTAAGTACCTATCTCCTTATCTCATTTATTATCTTATATTATCTTATCTGTACGACCTCAGTACAATCTCTTTGCACTTTTTGCCCTTTTCATTTGAGCAGTACTAATCTAACATGGAAAATTTTATTTAGATTTTGTGGGGGATAAATATTATGATATATTTTGTTTCTCTTTATTCTCCCTTGTTAATATTCTCCCTTGTTAAATTTCCTATATGAAGCGAGGGTATTGAGAATTATGAAGATCTCGCTTGGCCTGACAACAAGTATGCCGGTTAGGTCATCTATCAAGTACGCAAAACTGGCAGAAAAAAACGGGTATCACAGGATATGGGTGGGCGAAGACATCCTGTCAAGAGAGATATTTAGTTATCTATCTGTTATCTGCCTTAATACAGAAGACATAAAAATCGGCTGTGGTGTAACCAGCCCTTATGTAAGGACAATCCCGATTATCGCCTCTGGATTTGCAGGTATCCAGGAACTGAGCTGCAACAGATTCACTCTCGGCATCGGGGTTGGCGGGATACCCGAAATCAAAAAGATGACAGGCAAGACCCCGACACAGGTGGCCGATGTAATCTGGGAGACCGTATTTTTATTAAACAAAATCTTTAAAGGTGAGAAGGTGTCCTATGACGGTGTAAAGGCATGTGTTACCGATTTCAAATTGAACTTATCTAAAGATTTTGTCCCTCCAAAGATATACCTTGGTGTGAGAGGGCCAAGACTCATGGCGCTTGCAGGCGAAATCGCTGACGGAGTGATATTTAGCGGTGCAAAAGACTACCTTAAACACAGTCTCAGGATCCTTGACTCATCTGCAAAAGAGAGCAGGCGAAACCCTAAAGACATCACCAGGGTCTTATGGAACGGCTTTCTTATTGAAAAAGATAGAGAGGACAGGACAGGGCGGAGGGACAGGCGGATTGCAAAGATCATGGTAGCCACAATTGTCTCAAGTCTTCCAGGTCATGCCATTGACTATCTTGATAAAGATAGTAAAGATAGAGAACTGATATTAAAGATTAAAAAAGAGTTCCTAAAAGACCATAAAAAGGCATCTGCCATTGTCACCGATGACCTGATAGACCAGTTCTGCATCTCAGGAAGTGTTGACGAGATAACGGACGCCATCAGGGAATACGGGAAACTTGGGTTTGACGAGTTTGTAATCGGGCCGCCTTATGGAAGAGACCCGGGAAAGGTCATAGAATCCTTTGGCGGTCGTGGCGATTATACAACAGGCGGCAGTTAATATCAGGCGGCGGTTAATATGGATTTTGGTATCAACTTCAACGGTGACATGTCTCCACAAAGGGTTAGAGAAAGGGCGAGGATTGCAGAAGAGGCAGGATTCGATTATATCTGGGTAGGGGAGACAACGTCATTTGTCCATCCATTTCCAGTCATAGCAAATATCTGTCACAACACAGAAGCGATCAAAGTCGGTGCAGGTATAATCTCGGTGCAGAAAAACAGGTGCATTCATATAAAGAAGGGATTTGAAACCCTTCGCGAAGTTTACGGGAGCAGGTTTGTAATCGGCATTGCTCCAGGTGACAGATTCGGACTTTTGACCACGTGTGTGGTTACCAGGGATATTATTAAAAAAATCAGAGAATGTACAGCACAGTTAAATAAAGGCGGGACACCGATATTTATCGGGGCTGCCGGGCCAAAACTAATAGAGCTTGCAACCACTGTTGCTGACGGGATACTCCTAAATTATGTCCATCCAGATTTTGTCAGATGGGCAATCAAACATTTCAAGAGGAAGGTATATACCGCTGCATACGGTCCGTCGCTTGTTTTGCCGGACAAAAAAAACGAAAATCACCTGCGTATCTCTGCTGCAACGGTAATTGCCGGGGGTAACAGAGTCTTTTTAGAAGATTTCGGGCTGGTGGAGGTTTCAGAGGAGATTAGGACCATCCTGAAAAAAAGGCGGTACGACACCCTGAAAAAATATGACCGGGTTTTAGATAAGTTTACCATCTCAGGGGATATCAGGGAGATAAAGGGCAGGATCGAGGAACTTGAAAAGCTTGGAATTGACCAGGTCATCTTCAGCTCCCCTCTAAGCAATAACCCGGAATCAATCAGGATTTACCGGGGAGGATTTTGATTAACATCATTTTTTGTTAGATACTTTTAAAGAAGGCTGGACAGACTTACAGTGAGCTTCTAAAAGGGATTGGTTGAAGAGAGACGAAGATTAATAAATGTTAATCTTCTTAAATCTAATTAGGTGCTTTTAATGACTAAGATCGAAATTGAGGTCCCAAATAAAATAGTAGATGCCAATTTTGTTGAGAGCATTAAGACCTTCATTAATAATAAATATGAAATACCCCGGTGGGAAGTTTCTGTCAGGGAAGTCAAAAAGGCTCCATCTCTGAAATTTAGGGGTAGGAAAAAATTTGGCGAGTGGAAGGTAATTGATTGAGTTCATACAATAGAAAAATTGCCCAGAAAGTTTTTGGACGTTATGTCATAAGGACCATATATGAAGAGAAAGATAATAAAATATTGGAAGGACGTTGATGTGCTGGATATCTGCGTAAAAGAAGGGAAGTATGAGTATAGTGAAGAAGTCGCTGATGGGGTGATTCTGGATATAGGTAAGGACGGCGAAATCTTGAGTATAGAGATTCTCAACGCTACGAAGAGGATGGATGAACTCCGGGTAGATGGGAAATTGATTGTTATTGAAGACGTGCCGGCAAAGGTCTGTGAAAACTGCGGTGAGAAATATTTCTCTGCAAAGGTTTCGAAGCAGATCGATGTCCTGCTGGAATCTACCGGTGAGGCCAAGAGAACGCCGGAAGTCCCTGTGTTTTCTCTTAAGGCGTTAAAGGCAACGGGCTGATTACCACCATTTCACGCTGTGTTTGAATTTTGTTTAGCTTGGTATCAAAAAGTATATCATGTCCCGGAGTAACTATTACTCATGCACGTCGTTACGGATAGATTTGGTAAGAGAATTAGACTTACCAGGGAACGATGGGAGTATATCGTACACAAACATCCTATTTTGAAGAATCTAAGGACTGAATTTGAGGATACGATAAAAGAACCAGAACTCGTTAAAAGTAGTACCTATGATCCAGAAGTCTTGCTATACTATAAGTATTTCAAAGAGTTACTGGGCGGGAAGTATATCGTAGCAGTAGTTAAAACAGATGGCGATAATTTTGTTGTTACTGGTTACGTTGCTCATAGAATTAAGAGAGGTGATGAAGTATGGAAAAAAAGCTGAAGTTCTTCTTAGATGAGAAAGGAGACGTGCTTGATGTCAGTGTGGGTGACCCCCAGACGGCAACAAGTGAGGAGATAGGCGATGATATAATAATTCATAAAAATGATGATGGCGAGGTAGTTGGCTTTACTGTACTTAATTTCATTAAAAGATTCAAAAAACTTGGTGATACAAGAGAAGTTCCGGTAACTGCTAAATTTGCTACTGCGTGATCACCACCATTTCACCCAGGGAAATTGAATCAATAAATTTTTATCTCGTCCTGTGATAATATATGGTGGAGATATGAAGAGTGCTAAGAAAAATTCGGTCCTGTTTCCGGTGTAACAGCTTATCAGCCAGATGTTAAATTATGGTCAGATTACAGGAGACGGAGGAAATGAAGTGCATCATTTGCAAGAGTCCGGATATTGTTGTAAAAGAAGTGGATGAGGGAATTAAGCTGGATAACGATATTGCCCTTTATCCTGTTAAAGTAAATGTCTGTAATAACTGCGGTGAACGATATTACGACAGGAATACGATGCAGCAGCTTGAGGATGTCAAAGGAAAACTCAAAAATAAAGAGCTGACTCTTCAGGTAGTCGGCAAGGTGGTAAGGGTAGCGGTTTGACATCCCGGATGGAGATATTCTAATACATTATGAGGATTACCACCATTTCACGCTGTGTTTGAATTTTGTTGGCTTCTCGTCTTCTTTGAGCATGATTCTGGTACAATGATTATATATGTTAAAATTAAGAAATTAAGACATGGGTATAAAGGCGGTCTATGAGAAAGGTGTTTTAAGGCCATTAAAAAATCTGGGTTTAGAGGAAGGCGAGGAGATAGAAGAGAGATGTAATCTATCCACCTGTGGTATCTGAGGTCTATTTTAATTACTCTATCTGACAACTTTTTCTCGAAGCCATATCTTTAGTTTTCCCGTCTGGTAGCCAAATTCCCCGATAAACTGACGGTAGATAATCGAAGAGAAAAGAGGACGGACATCGAAAACTTGCAGCAGATTTTTAATAGATCATGATGAAAACCTGTCAGGTAGAATAATAATAAATAATAATTAGAATAATAATTAGAGTAATAAAATGATTACCTTAATAAATTCAGATTATGCGAAAATAGGCTATGAATTCGTATTCTATGGTGGAGCAGAAGAATGTGAAAGGTGTGAACTAAATAAGGCATGCCTTGAGGGTCTGGATAAGGGGAGGCGATACCGGGTAATTGCTTTAAGAGAGATCGAACATCCCTGCAGGATAAATGAAAAGGTGAGGGTGGTTGAAGTGGAGGAGACGGAGATACTTGGAGTTATTGAGTCCAGGAAGGCATTTGCAGGATCGAGTATAATCTTTGATTCTGTTGAGTGTGGAAATATTTTCTGTAAAAATTCGAAATACTGCATGCCTGAGGGTCTTGTAAATGGTGAGAAATACGAGATAAGGGAAACTCTTGATAAACTGGAATGTGAGAGGGGGAAGTCGTATACATTGGTCAGGTTCAAGAGGGTTGGCTGAAAAACTGGAGGTCACTTTGATTCCTTTAACCTCTTGACCATCTTTACAACTGCTTCAACTGCACGTTTTGCGTATTCGACCCTGTCGTTTGCCTCGAGTCTGCTGAGCCCAGGACCTGATATACCAAGAGATACAGGCTTATTATATTCAAGTGCCAGATCCGCAATCTTCCTCGATGCGTGCTGGATTACTATCTCATCATGTCTTGTCTCTCCCTCAATCACCGCACCAAGTGTAACAATACCATCGATATCCTTGCGTTCAAGCAACGTCTTGACACCTAGCGGGATGTCAAAAGCACCAGGAACCTTTAATACCTTCACCACCCGGGCACCAAGAAAATTCGCCTGCTCTTTTGCAAGTTCGATCATCATATATGTGATATCGTAGTTGAATTCAGATGCTACTATCCCGATATTTACCATTTTATCATCCTGTCATCCATCTTTTATCATCATGCTCGTCATGCCCGGGGGATTCCGCCCTCATTGATTATCAACACGTCTTTAACTGCCTTAACTGCTGTAAAAGGTATCAGTATCTCTCCTCTCTCATTTAATCTAAAATATCTTGCATCGATATCCTTCCCGGGTTTTATTATAAGCATCATCACCTTGCCAGCCATCGTTTCAATTGACATATCTTTAAGTTTTCCGATAACGGTTCCTCTATCACTTACAACGTTCCGTCCAATTAGACTCCTTCCTACAATCTTTGCCATAGCCTGCCCTCCTTTTATGAGCAGAATAATTCCTATTTCATTATGCGATTTAAATGAATAATCTCATATCTAGTACTTAAATCTTTTTTATCGTATGTGACGATATGAAAAACCTTTTTTCTCTTGGGTAAGCCCTCTTGAGATGAAACTGTGGATGTGAACATCGATGGTACTGGAGTACGGGGTTACATAGAAACACCAAGGCTCAAACTCATATTAATTAGGAAGGTGTGCTTAACACATATAAATATCTTAAGGCTATCTAACTCTATTCAAGCGGTTCTTCAACAATATCCTTCATATCCTGGTATATGACCCTGAAATCTTCGTTAATCCCTGCAATCCTGGAATCCAGGACCTTCAGTTTATCAAATATCCTCGAGACCTTTTCAGAATAGATCCCCCTGTTTTTCGCCATATTACCAAGCTGATACAGGTACCTTATCCTGGCAGACTTCCTGATACCTGAAAATACAACCGTAACCTCCAGGTCTCTCTTATCAACCCCCGGGATATCCCCGCCCCTCACCTCGAT
>WAQR01000191.1 GCA_015520145.1 Candidatus Hydrothermarchaeota archaeon | reverse complement strand
CTGCTTGCAAAAAGAGATCTTAGTGACCCTGCCTGGCAGGAAAACCTCAGAAAATTCGGATGGCCAACACCCATGGTTGCCAAATACATCATTGGTTACAGTGCACGTAAATTTGGACCTAATGGACCTACCGAGACATTTTCTGCTCTATTATACAACTTCAAGCAGAATCTTAGATGGAACATAGTACATGGGAATGTACCAGACCCTGCTCTAAGATATGCTGCCCAGCTACCTATTGCAATACTCGCTGCATTGACCTGCCTTTTTGTATTCTATATCGGGAGAGAACTGGCAGGATGGAAAATTGGCCTGCTGGCAGCCATTTTGCTGGTATCCAACCCAACAATGCAGGCATCTGGACGGGTGGCGATGACAGATGTCCCCGGCATATTCTTTGTGACGTTTGCGGTTCTTGTAATGATATTCCTGCTGCGGGCGATTGAGCAGATTGGAAGGGGAGAGAACGGGGCAGCTTTCAGGGTCAGGGACATCGTACCCCTGGGGGTCTTTACAGGAATTGCAGGAGTTGCAATAGGGCTTGCGGTATCAACCAAGCTGTCGGGGATAATCGCAGATATCATATTTATATTTACAACCGTCTATCTTATCCTTGTCCCGGCCATCGTAGGTGTACTGGCATGGAAAAACCTTAGCCATGGAAAGGGAGATTTGGACATGAAACTGGTGAACAGATTGTTGATTGTGACCCTTGTAATAGTGGAGGGTATCGCTGTTGCGGTATTTATAGTGACCAACCCGTTCCTGTACTCAGACCCTCTGGATAGGACATCCAAGATGCTGGATTACTGGGAAAAGGAGGGGTTCCTGGTAGAGGATATACCCCGACCCGGTGCTGTGGAAGGGATAGGGATGGACGAGCGGATGAGGTTAATAGCCAAGAAGATAACCTACTGGACTGTCCCGATACCTGAAAGGTTCTTTAGTATAGAACCGGTGATTTTGTTTATAATCCTCTTTGGTATCGCATCATTACTTTACAGGGGCCTGGATATACTGGTGAAGGAAAACAGGCTTTTCCCCTGGGGTACTGCCGGGAGTATTGTAGTAATCTGGGCAGCCGTGGCGTTTGTGATGGTATTAGCCAGTCTCGTAGAAGATGTGGGTTATGGAAGAGAGAGATATTATCTGCATCTTGCACCGCCGATTTCGATTATTGTAGCATATTCTTCTATCGAGATATTGAAGATTATATTCAAGGAATGGAATCATCCGTATTATCAGGCCGCATGAACTACACAAACCACAAAGTCCAGTGCCCCTGAGAAGCCTGAGAAGCCTGGAAAACCACGACTGACTAAATGAGTTACTGAATGACTGACTGATACAGAATGACTGACTGAATTACTGATACTGTTATTTGAATAAATCAATCATCTTTCATCCGCTCCATCTCCCTCTCCAGCGCCTCGAAATCCCGCTCTTCCAGCTCGACTCTCTCTTCTTCAAGTCGCCATCCCCGCGTCATGATATAGCCTATCAAAAATCCAAAAATCAGCCCGATTAGATGTGCCGGGAACCCGGTAGACCTGGCAAAGATGAAAAATATAAATCCATACAGAAAGGATGTCCACACACCCTTTTTGTACATCTGTCTAAGGGCAATTAGATTCGCGCCGAGTATCCCGAAAATAGCACCGGACGCACCGGCAGATACCGATGCTACAGGATAGATGAAGGACGGCAGAGACGCGGCAACCCCGCTTGATAGATATATCAGGACGAACCGGCGTTTGCCGTAAATCTCCTCGCACCTGAAACCAAATAGGAGGAGAAAGATCGTGTTGTACCCTATATGTGAAAAATCGAAATGAACGAATATGCTTGTGATTATCTGCCAGTATGCCCCGTTCAGAAACGCCTCCCTGTTAAACCCGAATAATTCAATGTACTGGCGGTCTATCTCAAGGATATTGCCGCTTTGATTTGCAAGATATATATAGACAGCGATATTTATCAGTGAAATTGTCTTGGTAGCACTCATATAACTCACATATATCTACTCTATCTCTATTCTATCACAGTAACATTCATATATGTAACAGAAGAGAAAATAATAAAATGCCAAAAGAATCATATAAAGATAAAGACAGCGAAATTAAAGATAAGGAAATTCAACTGGTGGTCTTCCAGCTGGGGAACGAGGAATACGGTGTAGATGTTTCTCAGGTGAAAGAGATTATCAGGATGCAGAAGATTACAAAAGTACCAAGGTCCCCAGAATTTGTCGAAGGGGTTATTAATCTAAGGGGACAGTTGATAACGGTGATTGACCTGAGGAAACGGTTCAATATAGCGGCCAGGGACATAAGTGATAACACCAGGATAGTAGTTGCAGAGGTTAAAAACAACCCTGTTGGTATGATTGTTGATTCAGTTTCAGCAGTATTGAGGATACCTGAAAAAGACATAGACCCAACCCCATCTGCAATAGCAACCGAGATTGATGCCGATTTCCTAAAAGGTGTAGGGAAAGTAGGGGAGAGGCTCATAATTCTACTCGATCTTGCCAGGGTACTGACAGAAGGGGAAGTAAAAGAAGTTAAAGCTATAGCAAAAGAGAAAAAACGATGAGGTGATCCCAAATGTCTTTGAGAATATTGGTCTGTGACGATGCAGCGTTTATGAGAAACATGATAAGGAACATCCTAACAGGAGACGGACATCAGGTAGTAGGAGAGGCAGTTAACGGGATAGAATCTATACAGAAATATAAAGAGCTGAAGCCCGACATCGTGACGATGGATATCGTAATGCCAGAAAAGGATGGTATAGAGGCAGTTAGAGAGATAATCAAGTTCGACCCTAATGCCAAGATAATCATGTGCAGTGCCCTCGGCCAGCAGTCGATGGTAATTGATGCAATCCAGGCAGGTGCAAAAGATTACATAGTCAAACCTTTCCAGCCACAGAAGGTAATTGAAACCATAAAAAAAGTAATAAGACAATAACTGGGTTTTTTGAAACTTAGCTTGCGCCAGAAATCAGGAAACGACGGGGAGGAAAAAGAATAAAAAGGATGTTGTTAGACATTGACCAAAAAAATAAGGGTTTTAGTGGTTGACGACTCTGCTTTTATGAGGGTGCTGATTTCAGACTTCTTAAAATCTGACCCTGAGATAGAGGTGATTGCTGTCGCAAGAGATGGTAAAGATGCCCTGGAAAAAGTAAGAAAACTCAGACCAGATGTGATAACCCTGGATATCCAGATGCCAAGGATGGACGGACTTTCTGCGCTTTGCCATATCATGAGCAGGCATCCCACACCCACCATAATGGTAAGCTGTATGGATAAAAAAGATAAGGACATTGTATTCAAATCGCTCGAACACGGTGCTACTGACTTCATCTCCAAGCCGCGTGGCAGGAGTCATGAAAAACTGTCGGGTATGAAGAGGCTGCTGATAGAGAAGGTTAAAACTGCTTCCAGAGTAAATGTAAAAAAACTTAAGTCACCTCCACATAAAAAAAAGATGTATTCCGCATATCACCCCAATCCAGATACAGGAAAATATTATACGAAAAAGCATGACGCGGCAATCAAAATCATAGCTATAGGCGCATCTACAGGAGGACCGAGGGCACTGGCAGAGATACTCAAAAAATTCCCGCAAGATATCCCGGCAGCAATAATAGTTGTCCAGCATATGCCGCCTGGATTTACAGGCTCTTTTGCCAGACGACTGAATTTTTTGTGTAAATTAAATGTAAAAGAAGCTGAAGATGGAGACATAATAGAACCGGGGAATGTCTATATTGCGCCAGGCGGGCTACATCTAACAGTAGAAAAATTTAATAGCAAAAAAAACCAAATATGTCTAAATGATGGTGAGCCTGTAAACAATGTTAAACCTTCCATAGATGTTATGATGGAATCGATTGCAAAAATCTATGGGAGGAATACCCTGGGAGTGATCCTTACTGGGATGGGGGTCGACGGGACAAAGGGAATGGCTGCGATTAAAGAAAAAAATGGTAAGACAATCGCCGAAGACGAGTCCACGTGCATAGTTTATGGGATGCCAAAATCTGCAATCGATAATGGTGTTGCAGATAAAATATTCCCCATCACACGGATCCCGAAAGAAATAATGAATATGCTGTTTTGAGGTTTAAAATGGAAACAGAAATAGATACTGAACAGTATCTTGAACTATTCATAAGCGAATCGAGAGAGCATCTGACCACTCTAAATGCATCTCTTTTAGAACTGGAAAAAGACCCGCAAAACAGAGATGCACTGGACGAGTTATTCCGTGGAGTACATACAATAAAAGGCATGTCTGCGACAATGGGTTTCGATACACTTGCAACCCTCTCACATAGGATAGAAGATGTCCTGGATCGGCTCAGGAGTGCAGGAGATGTAACAACTGACACAATAGATATCTTATTTCGGTGTTTTGACTCGATAGAAGAACTTATTGACTCCATTGAGAAGGGTAAGGGCGAAGATTTGGACATATCTGATATTATCGATGAACTGAACAACCTGCACAAAGGACATGCCAGGCAGGTCGGGGCTACTGGAGTACCGTCAAAAAAAGAAGCAGAAAAAAAAGAAGCAGAAACGAAAGGAGATATCGAACAGAGAGAGGAACTGACAGACAAAGAGTTAAAGGAGATTTACGACCTTGTAGAGAAAGGTTTTAAACACTATCTTGTAAGGGTCGACCTGCACAAAGAATGCATACTCAAATCTGTCAGGGCATTTATAGTTTTTAAAAATCTCGAGCGGCACGGGCACGTAATAAAAACCTATCCAAGCTCAGAATTAATAG
>WAQR01000190.1 GCA_015520145.1 Candidatus Hydrothermarchaeota archaeon | reverse complement strand
TTCCATCCCTGGATGGATACACCTCTATATCGAAAAATCCATCTATTTTCCCGTTTTTCAGATGTACTTCTTCAAGCCTTACAGGGCGTTTTGTCTCTATGACTTTTTTATATGTTTTTTCTATTATTCCATTCCTTGTATTGGAAGGGATCTCAGAGAAATTCTTGTGCAATGCATCTTCAGCCTTTATCCCAGTCAATTTTTCAGTCGCCCTGTTCCAGTATGTGTAGTTTAGATTCCTGTCAAGTGCAAAGAAGATATCTGAAATACTTTCAGTCAGTTCCCTGTACCTTGCAGCAGATTTTTTTGAAGCGTCTTCTGCCCGGTGTGCCGAGATCGTTAATACGACAAGCTGGGCGAATCTTTCAACTATGCGCAGGTCGTCTTCTGTGTAGCCTCCAGGTTTATTTGCAAGTGCTACCAGACCTGCAATTTTGTCTTCAATAATGCACGGAACAGAGAGGAAATTGTCGATTTTGATATGTCCGTCCGGTAAGGGCATGCTTCTTTTGTCCTGCTGTCTATCGTTGCATAAGACTGATTTTTTGTTTTCCAAAACCCATCCCCAAAGCCCGTTAAACTCTTTAAAGACAATATCCTTGTTTTTTACGTTGCAGATATCCCAGACACTTTTAGTCAGGGTCGGGATTATCAGGTGTCCTGTATTCTCCTCTATATACCCGATGAATCCATATCGGCTGCCGGTCAATTCGAGCAGTTTATCTAAGAGCAACTGGTACCTGTCTTCCGGGTCTTTGAACGAGAGTATCCTGGTTGCAGCATCTCTTAGAAACTCTGTAATCTCTTCTGCCTTCTTCCTGTCTGTGATATCCCTGATATATGCAAACGCTCCCAGGAACTCTCCGTCTTCAGTGAGATTCGGCGAGACTGAGACCATCGTGTGCAGTATATTACCTGCCCTGTCCTGGAATGAAATATCATGGACATTGTTCTCAACCCCTTTACTCCCGAAAAGTAGTTCCCCTGCCATCGTTCTCTCATCCTCCACTATGAACTCCAGAAAACTCCGCCCGAGCATATCTTCATTTTCATATCCAAGCATTTTGTGTAGCCTCTCGTTTGCAAACACTATCTTCCCGTCAGAGTCTATCATCCAGATGCCGTCCAGTGACTGCTCAATCAGTTTACGGTTGAATTCTTCAGATTCTTTGAGTAATCGCTCTGATTTTTTACAACCTATCATGTCCTCCCGTGCCTGTCTGTTAGACCGATGTCTCTTTTTTTTCTTTTTCTGTTGAGATTTTTTGAGGTTCAATTCCCCCTGTATCCCTCCTCGGTAGGATTATGTCATCTATATCTTTAATTATCTATTATATTTATATATACTATATTTATATATACTTATAATTTGCTGAGTGCCGGGGGAGGGTGCGCAGGGTGCTGGGCGGCCCTGCCGTCGATTATTATGCCCTTTATGCCCTCTCATACTCGACTCTTACAGGATTTATGCCAAAGAATTTCCCTGATATATGACTGAGCGGCCTACATTTTTCAAGGTCAATGACGTCATCGAAGAACTCGTCTTTTACCTCTGCTTCGAGAACCTCCCCTGCAATCCATACATGGTCTCCAAGTTCTCTGTGGTCGATCATCCTGCACTCCAGCCATGCATATGCCTCTTTTATCCTTGGAGGTCTGATCTTTGTTGATTTTTGCGTGGTTAGTCCTGCTTTTTCAATCTCGCTCACTTCATATGGGAAGTCTTTTTCCAGGATACCCATTAACGGACCGAAATCCTCACCGACAACATTTATAACGAATTCGCTGTTCTCTTTTATGTTCCTCCATGTATCGTGCCCGGGGTTACAGGAAAAACCAAATATTGGCGGCGAAAAACTGATTGGCGAATTGAAACTGAATGGTGCTGCGTTAGATATCCCGTTTTTCGAGATAGTGGATACAACAACAACAGGTCTTACCAGGAATTTATATGAGTGCTGGGGTCCGATTTTCATTCACAAGGTCACCTCTCTTTCCATTCTATACATTTTATCCATTTCATTCTATCCATTTATATCATCTATTCATTTAAATCAACATCATAGACCATGCGGGTTTTTACTATCTCAAGATAGGTTGCAGTTAATATGCCCATAATTATAGATATTATGTTGTATAAGATATTGATGCCCAGATTTAAAAATGTTACCTGCCTGGTCAAAAAGTCGAGCGGGAGAAAGATCATCATCGGCACAAGTGAAATTATAATCGAGATACCAATTGCAGTTATACCATACAAAATCACATATAAAAACTTTCTTTTCACAAATGAGATACTCTGATTTAGACCTTCTAAAACCCCGACATCTTTAAGAACTATATGCTGGGGAGTCAGGAAGACAAAGATATAGGCAATCAGAAATATAAATATCATCAAGAACAGCATGGATATATAGCTTACTGTGACAAATGTATCACTGGCTTCCAGGAGGACGACACCAAGGATAATAACTGGTATGAATGAGATGATGAATAATGCAACTGAAAAGAGACCCAAAATGATCAGAAACAGATAGATACTCATCCCATAGCGTACCGCGTTTTTAACCCCGGTTTTGATGGATGTATTCCCTTTTTTTATTACCTCCCAAGCCATCCCGATTACCGCGGCTCGTGCTAAACATGAGAAAAAATAGGCTGCAAACACAAAAACCGCAATCAACAGGATTACAAAACCTATTTTATAAAATGAGACATTTTGTGTAAATCCGATGTAATCCTGGTTCAATAAATAACCAACTGAATCCATCATCAAAAGGAATATGGCTATCAGGACGGTAAATAGGAGCACTGCGTCCAGAATAATCTCCACAATACTGGGAAGGATAAGTATGGGATTCCTTTTCAGGTCACTAATTGATCTACTAAATATCCCACCTAACTCCATAATTCTGTCACCCCGAATACTATCATTTCAATCACAAAAAAGATAATATACTGCCTCTTACTTAACTCTTTTGAATGTTAAAAATAATTCAGGGAAAAGATTTAGTATGACATACTCTTCCATCGTTAAAAAGGACTGTCCTCCTAAGGAGAAACAAGTGTGGTTCTGGTTCTATCTACTAATATAATTTACCTGTGCCGCTGTGCCGGCTAACTTAGCTAATTAGGAAGTAGTGGTTCACTCCATTTATTGCCTCTTTCTTGAGATATCTGTGGAGCATGTTGTAATATATGAACATCTTTATGTTCCCTTCATTTACCCGGTAGCCCATCTCTTTTATCCTCTGGGCAATCTCTTTTCCTTTGAGCTTCTCACCATGGTTAAAGACGTCCAATATTACTTTTATCTTCGTGGCTGTGTTACCAAACTTCTTCATTTTATAACACTCCTATCCATAATTTTCCTATCTATAACTTTCCCTCGTTTTTCTCTGATTGTTTCTTTGATAACTGCATTCAACGCTATACCGAGAACTATGCTCATTATACCAATGGCAATCGTCAATAATATTCCGCTCATTTTTTCACAGTTTAATATGAATGTACTATGATATACTTATAATTTTTCGGCAACTTTTAACTTATTTAGTAAAACAAAGGACAAATATCAAGATTAAATGTTCAATATGGTTTAATAATGTTTATTTTGTTAAAATCAATAATATTCATTCATATCTGATAAATGTTAAAAATAGAATACCGTAATGATGATTTCTTAATATTCCATTATGTTTCTTTAACCTTTTTTGTCAAAAATATTTTATTTTTACGTCCTAATTGCTTTTTGAATATTATATTTCTCTTTTCAAGCTCAGAAAGTATCTTACTAACTTTTGCTTTTGAAAAACCAGTTTTTTTTATGATTTCACGTTGGTCTATCCCATCACAGTCTATTATCAGTTTCATAATACGTTGTTCGTCACCTTTAAGGATTTCTATCTTGTCTGAGAGGTCTTTTTTTGTAAATATATCGATTTTTCTTGACCTGAGATACCTGTAGATTAAAAACACCAGTAAAATGGATATGACGGCGATTATTGTATAGTAATAAAATGAGGATGGAATACCAAGGCGTTCGTATAGAACAATGACCTTAAATTCCCTAAATTCTGCTGGTATTGGTTCTTTCACGTCCCATATTAAAATTACATGTCTTCCATCAGAACTTATTTTTGCCTCAGGGCTTACCCCCTCTTCTGCCACGCCATAGCCCTCTGGCAGGGTTATTTTAAGCTTGAATCTTTTAACGTTTGCCAGGAGTGAGTGTGTGCTGGAGAGTATATATGTGTCACCTTTTACCGATACCCTGTCAGGCAGGTCGAACTTGAAGGTTATTGTATAATTCTCTCCCTGGGATATCGGATGCCTGAACTTGGATTTTACAATTGTCTTCCCTCCTTTATAATCAAAAGAAGATTCTAGAGACCCTTTTGAATCTGTGACAACCAGGTTCTCTATTCTGTCGCTGACAGGGTAAGAGAATTCAGTTAGTTCTGTTTCATGAGTGTTCAGGACGGTAAATGATCTAGTTTCATGAATCGTCTTGCCTGTTACAGTAATACTCGACTCATAACTTGAAATTTGCTGGGCACTTACAGGAGATTGGAATGAAAACAGGGAGAGGAAAACCGATATTATCATAATTACGGCGATAATCCACTTCAAAACATCAACTCCTGCACCTCTTTATCATTCATAATTCCCGACCCAAAGATATTCATCCAGGAGACGTTTGTCCAAGGATATTCTGGATATTCAGGGTACATCTTTTTTACTGTCATTAGGATTAATGCAGTCTGAAAGTGGTATCAGTACGTTTCCCAGGTTGCCGCCGTAGTTACCTGCCGAGATCTTTTTTACGCCTTCTACCTCCGCTGCCCTGCGAATCCCGATACTCATTGCCTCTTTTACCTTTTCTTCAGACATCCCATCAATGATGATTTCTACCGCAGCACCGATTCCTTTTACCTTGCTGTTCTCGACCCTGTCAGAGATGGTTGGACAGAACACCTCATTTGTCGAGGCGCGCATGAACCTGTATTTCGACCCAACTTTTGATCCTGACGCGCAGGCACCGCCTGGGAACGGTGTTATCACACCTTCGACACCTTTTATGGCCTCGACAGCCATCTCTGCGGCATCCAGTGCAGACTCTTTAGATTCGGCAAGTATAATGAAGTTGCCGCCCGCAACACCCTTACCTATCCCGAAATTTTTCTCTATTTTGAAATCACCCATCATTACAGGGATGGATACGACCTCGATCTCACCGATTTTATCCTCGCTTTCAAACCCATCTCCAAAATATCTCATCTTGCTGCCAAGGTCAACCATTTCGTCAGATTCCAGATAATTGAATACTGCTGCTGTCAGGGACGTCAGGACACACTGCCCAATACGTCCGAAAAATTCGCTCGCCATCTTCTTTTTCGTAGTCCATATCTGGATTATGTACCCTGGTCTGCCGTCTGGTGTCGATGACGCGTCGACAAAACCTTCTATCCCTGCCTCAGATGAGCAGCCTATCATGGATGTCCCGTATCCACATGCCTCGACTGCCGCGATCTTTGCCCATTTCTTGTTTACGGCGGTTATCAATATCCTCATATATGTATATGTGAACGCCTCGGCATAGGTATCATCTATCTCGACATTATTCAATTTCATTAAAATGCACCGGATAGAAATTGATGTAGGGATATAAAAATATTTTGGGGTTTTTAGGCTTTCTTGGCAAGGTTCACGAATTCCGCATTTCGGTATCTGATTTCAGTATATAAATACTGATGTTAAAGGAGTAAAAGAAGGAAAATATAAATATATAAATACTTTGAAATACAATATCATATATAGGTAAAAACATGAGTGTGAAGGCTGTTAATAGGAAATCTGGATATTCTTTTGACTTTACTGGAGATATATATGGAACTATAATAGACGTACTGCCAGATGCCATACTCCTGATAGATAAGAATGGTAACCTTATCGATGTGAGTAAACGTGCCTGTAAAATGACAGGCTATTCAAGGGAAGAGCTGTTAAATATGGACATCGGGTCCCTCCTTCCAGAAGACACCCGGGTAGAGATATCGTGTACCTTTCAGGGACATAAGGGACATGAAAACGACAAACTGTTATTAAAAGAGTTTGACCTCGTAAAAAAGGATGGCAGCATTATACATGCAGAATTGAAGTGTTCTGCGTTTTGTGATTATTTTTTCTGTATTATAAGGGATATTACAAAGAGGAAGAAGGCAGAAGAAAAGCTACTGGAATTTTCATACGCCTTCGATTCGAGTATAGATGGGATTGTCATAACAGACTGCGACTGGAATATCATACATGTCAATGAAGCATATGCAAAAATGTTTGGATACAGGAAGGAGGAACTTATCGGAAAACACCTGTCTATCTTTTATACGCCGGAATATCAGGAGTTTCTTATAGAGACAATAGAGACGACCATGAAGAAAGGAGGATGGCGGGGAGAGACAGAGGAGATCAAAAAGGATGGGACTGTCATCCCGGTTAGGATATCAACGTCGTTACTGAGAGATAAACGGGGCGGGTATATCGGGATGGTCAAGATCACGAGGGATATTACAGAATCAAAAAGGGCAGAGGAGTCTCTTAGAAGGTCAAATAAATTAAAGGACCTCTTTGTTGATATTATAACACACGACCTGATGAATCCTGTGGGTATTGCCTTAAATTATGCAGA
>WAQR01000189.1 GCA_015520145.1 Candidatus Hydrothermarchaeota archaeon | reverse complement strand
TCTACGGGGGATCTGCCACAATATCAAGCGCCTCTGCTACCTCACATACCTGGAAGGTATTGTGCCCGTTCCAAACTGGCATTGGAAAGAGGGATAGAATAATATTGTCCCAAAGCCTCTTGATACGGAAAGTTTATTAGTGTGCAACACTGGAAAATGCGACTGTGCCTGTCTTTATAGTTCCACACTCTCTACATGCCATATGGGGAACAAGCAGGCCATTATCAGCAGACATCCACTACTTTTCATGAGAACTTATATGCTGATGCATAAAAGAAAAATGCCACCAGGAGATATAACACCTAACCCTATGAACTCTCCATATAATTTTTGAAGAACGCTGCAAAAATACCAACAAAAAGCCCCAGAATGCCAGCGATCATCACGTTCAATTTTTTTGACGGACCTGAAGGAACCTGCGGGACAACAGGCTTCTCCACAATCCTTATCGACCCAAGCTGCTCTTCTTTTGCTATCCTTGCCTCCTGAAGCTTTCCGTATAGGAAGTTGTATGTACCTTTTAAAGTGTTGATTTCTCTATTAAGATCGGACAAATGTATCTCGATCTCATTTATTTTAGCTTCCTTTCTATCCAGCTCTTCTTTAAGTTTTCTTGTTCCCTCTTCCAGATATGATATCTCCTCGCTTAGAGAGGAAACCGCCACACTTGTATCGGTCAGGTAATCATCCATGGTAAGATACACCTGGTGCTCCAAAGCTATCTGGGTAAGTACTGGATTATCTATCACCTGGACCTGTTTTCCACCAAGTTCTTTTTTTAAGTTTACAAGTCTGGTTTTTCTTTCTTCTAGTTCCAGCCTCTTCTCCTGGAGCAGGGATAATTGTTTATCGTATGTGGAATTTAAAACATTGAACTCTGTAATAAGAGAACTTAACGGATTCTCTTTCTGGTAGGCTATTTTCTCTTCTTCCTTGTTTTTTAGTTCTGTCTTTACCTCGTTATATCTATCAGAGATAAACTCATATGACTGGGCAGTCCTTGTGGATAGTAGTTCTGTATTCTTTTCGATGAAGAGTGTCCCCCACATCTCAGCAATCTCTTCCACTTCCTCAGGATCGTTACCCCTGACAGTCATCGTAAGCAGAGGGAGAGGGGAGCGTGTCCTCCCGTCAGATGCGAACTCTGCTTTGGGTTCCATTCTCTTCCGTAAAGCCTCGACAGTAAGCCTTTTTCCATCCTCCCTGAGGTCTAGAGACTCTATTATATTCATCAGGAGGTCATTGGTCACTGCCAGTTTCTCATAGGTTTCTGTAGAAAATGATGAAGAAAATAGTGTTGTATCGCCCCCTCTGTCTGCCAGCTCCTCACTAATGCGAGGAGTTATTAACAGGGTTGTCTTGGTCTCGTACTCCTTCGGCTGTATTGACGAGATTACTCCTGCTGCGATCACGGATATGAGGAATATGGAGATTATCAGTGCCTTCTCCTTCCTTATCACATTGATATAATCCTTTAATGATATCTCGTACTCTTCCATTTTTCGTCCCTTTTTGACCTATGAGATATTGGTATAAAAAGTTTTGGTGTAAGATAGCATCTCCGAACGAGGTCATCCAATTAACACCTCCAAAACCCCATTTTAATTGGACAGTCCCTCTTTTGCAGACATTACATGTCGCTAATCCGTATCGAATTACCCCAATATCAGACGTATCACACATATATCCGCCTCAAATATCGTAATAGATTATTGGGTTCTTCAACCAAACGCCATAAAATTTTCCTGGTTCGACTAAAAGCCAAGGTGAGACTAATCAAAAGTTCTCTCGGCTTTTAGCCTCAGGCTCACGCTACCTTTACCGATTTTAACTTTTGTCTCGTCAATTACTGCGATCTCGGCCTCGTCCGTCTCGAAATAGCCTTCCATGCTAGACCCAAAACGTTGGACCCATTGCCGCACCGCTTCATGGTTACTCCTCACATGCAGGTTGTCAAGGGACGCCTCCACCCTGCGATAGGAGAAAACCAGACCCGCAAGATACAAGTAGGTGGAAAAAAGTACTATTCGGACGCCTCATGCTTATATATATATAACTTAACTTGACAGCACCGTGGCTTAAAAGATAACCGATGTGCTTACAAATCTCCTGGATTTGTAAACACC
>WAQR01000188.1 GCA_015520145.1 Candidatus Hydrothermarchaeota archaeon | reverse complement strand
GCTCTTAGATAAACTGCTCGAATTGACCAGCAGCCGATATGGATTCATCGGGTATATAGAGGAGAATACAGGACACCTGATAATCCCGACCCTGACTAAAAGTGTCTGGGATATCTGCAATGTAAAAAACAAAGATATTGTCTTTAAAGAGTTTAACGGGCTTTGGGGATGGGTTTTGAAAAACAAAAAATCGGTCTTATGCAACGATAGACATCAGGACAAAAGAAGCATGCCCTTACCGGAAGGACATATCAAAATCGACAATTTCCTCTCTGTTCCGTGCATTATTGAAGACAAAATTGCAGGTCTGGTAGCACTTGCAAATAAACCTGGAGGCTACACTGAGGACGACCTGCACATAGTTGAGAGATTCGCCCAGCTTGTCGTATTAACGATCTCGGCACACAGGGCAGAAGAAGCTTCAAAAAAATCCGCTGCAAGGTACAGGGAACTGACTGAAAGTATTTCAGATATCTTCTTTGCACTTGACAGGAATCTAAACTACACATACTGGAACAGGGCGACTGAAAAATTGACTGGAATAAAGGCTGAAGATGCATTACACAAGAATTTCTCTGAGATCCCTTCCAATACAAGGACTGGAATAATAGAAAAAACATATAAAAAAGTCATAGAGACAAAACGCCCTGTAAGGCTTGAAGAAGTACATCTGAAAAACGGGAAAATAGATGGATTTTTCGATATAGAGGTGTATCCATCCAGGGATGGAATATCTGTCTTTGTCAAGGACGTCACAGAGAGGAAAAAAACACGGGAGGAAATAGAATATCTCAACAAACAGCTTTTGAGCATCATCGAGGTGGACCAGCAGATTGCATCCACTCTTGAACTCGACAGGCTGCTTTCAAAGGTATGTGACCTCGTCATCGAGATGCTTGACCTGAAGATGGCATGGGTCGGGCTTGTAGAGAAAGGGTCATGTGAAGTCAGGCCGACCGCATGGTCAGGTGACGAGGACGGATATCTGCGGAGTATAAGGGTGACTTACGACCGCTCGAAATACGGAAAAGGTCCAACCGGGACGGCTGTACGTGAGAAGAGGGTGGTTATCCAAAACGATATAAGAACAGACCCGGAATTCAGACCATGGCGGGAAGAGGCGCTAAAGCGTGGATATCACTCTTCTGCGGCAGTCCCGCTAATCTACAGGGGAAACATCCTTGGGACAATCAATGTGTACAGTGAAAAGCCCGGGTTTTTCAATGAGTCCGTTGTAAAGGTCCTCAAAAATTATGCCAACCGGGTAGCGATCGCGATAGAAAATGCCAGGCTGTACGAAGAGACAAAAAAGGCGTATGAAGGTCTAAAGGCCATCGATTCTTTAAAAGACGAAATGCTCTCCAACGTCTCCCATGAACTCAAAACCCCGGTTACTATCATCAGCGGTTTTTTAGAACTCCTCTTATCATCTGAATTTGGTAAAATAACTGAAGAACAGAAGAATGTCATAGAAACCATAAAAAGGAATACCAGCAGGCTTATCAGGCTTATCGATAATCTGGTAACGCTTAGAGGTCTGGAATTCCATGAGATATCACTCGAAAAAGAGATAATATTTCCAAACGAGATGCTGGAAGAAGTTATCGAAGAGACGAAAAATTTTGTAGAACAGAAAAACCTGAGTCTCGAGTACGATATTCAGGACAACCTTCCTTTGATTAGAGGCGACAAATATAAGATCGTTCAGGTGATGTTCAACTTGATTGATAACGCAATAAAATTCACCCCACCTGGCGGGAAGATTAGAATCAAAGCAAAACGGCTTAAAAAAAATATAAAGATTTCAGTTGAAGATACCGGGATAGGGATATCTGAAGAAGAGATCCCAAATATATTCAAGAGGTTCTACCAAATCGATGGGAGTACTACACGAAAATATTCTGGAACAGGGATCGGTCTTACGATATCAAAGGATATAGTAGAGGCTCATGGTGGGAAAATCTTCGCCAGAAACAAGTATTCAAATGGATGTATATTCTCCTTTATCCTCCCGATATTTGAGAAGAAGTCACGGCAGGAAATCAAGATGATAACAAAGATGACAGGGCGATAACAGAGTTCTTATTCCTATCCTCTAACTCTCCAATATTTATCGATAGATACTTCTGTTATTGCATTACCTCTATCTTAAAGTAGTCTATATATACATCCTGTCCGTCTGTTGTCAAACTCTCGAGAGGTAAGTTGGTTCCTATCCAGAATCCCATATATGGTCTGAAATCGTCCATGCCATTATCTTCTCGTTTTGTGAATTTGGATTTGAAATCTGGATTACCCATCATATAAGTAGCACCAGGGCCACTTATTGTTACATTTAAGTACTCTCTAGTCTGCATGTCAACTACCATTACAACATCATACCAGGTGTCTGGTCTAATACCAATAGTTAAAGGCATGGTTATTTCCATATCACCTTCTCCAATATAGATGATCTTTCCCTTGTTGCTTATCCTTATCTGACCAAAGATATTATAGTTCCCTCTATCTTTATCTGTAAAGATTTCTGGGTTCATATGGAAATAATATTCTTCATTGACATCTTTAGGGAACATGAACTTGGCAGTCATCCTAAGAGCGGGGTGTGGGAAGATATAATCTTCATTATAAGTTACCATAGCCACGTCAGACCAGTGGGTGAGTAGTGTTGTGTTATATCCAGATATGAAACATTCCTGTCTATCTATGGTTGTTGTTATCAGCTTTCCACGTGAGACTTTTGCTATTGTACAGGGGTGATCTGGATATATCTTACCTTCCTCTATCCTATCTGGATGGAACTCAAAAGGTTCTACCTTATTGCTATTATAGTCAATTTCATAGAGTGTTGTCCACTCCCCTGAACGTACTGGACGTTGAGTATTATCATCGTCTCCAAACACCACCAATATGGCCAAGAATAATAGTATGATACCTAATGCCTTGAAAGGCTTTGAAAGTCTTAGAAAGGCTTTGAAAGATATTTTAGGTTTCATTTTATTGAGTTTTAATTAGCTCCTGTTTCTGTTGTTTAAATAGCCATATATCTGTTAAAACTCTTTGTTTTATATGATACTTATATTATCTTATATCTACCAAGATTATACGGTGGTAGCTGATGGGGTATAGGTATCGAAGATGCAGTTGGAGAAATTACCAGAATTAAAGTTCCATCTTCCTTTCGGTCAGAGGGCATAACAGCAATTTAATGATTTCGCTCGGTTGCATTGCACCTCGCTCCACCAAAATCCTGCTTACACAGGACTTCGTTAAATCGCATATGTCTGTATAAACTTTAATAGTATAAAATATATATTGTAGATGCATGTTGTTTACAGGGCCGGATTTAGTATATGACAGGGCAAAGGAGAAGGAGTGGATTGTTACAAATGGTATCGGGGGATATTCGTCGTCTACGATTATCGGTGCAAATACCAGAAAATACCACGGCCTGCTTGTTGCATCTTTAATGCCGCCTGTTAGAAGGATGCTCATCCTCTCAAAGGTTGAGGAAGTAGTCAGGATAGGAGATAAGACCTATGCCCTGTCCACAAACAGGTATCCTGGAGTTATTCATCCCGAGGGATATCGGTTCCAGGAGCGATTTGTGTGGGATATGTTTCCGGTCTTTATCTATAAAATCGGGGATATGATTTTTAAAAAGACGGTTTTTATGGTTCACGGCTCGAATACGACAGTTATCCAATACGAAATCGAAAATGGTCGCGGGGCAACAGTCTCGATAAGGCCATTTATAAATGCACGCGATTTCCACCACAACCTCAATTCAAATCTGATTGACTGGAGGTTTGAAGAGTCCGCAGGCGAAAAAAAGACGTTATTAAAGGCAACCTATTTCAATTCGCCTGTTCTGATTTTGGCATCCGATCTGGCAGGATACAGGGGGGATGGGTTCTGGGTTCATGATATGGTTTACGAAAAGGAACAGGAGAGAGGGCTTGAGGATAGAGATGACCACTATTCTCCTGGAGAGTTCCTGTTGGACATCGATAAAGCCCGCCTTGATAGAGGCAGATTCAATATCATTGCAATCGGCGGCGATGAAAAAACGGTGCGTTCTGATTTCGAACAGTTTTACCCGCGAATCGATACCCTTTTCGAAAGAGAGGCGGCTCGAAAGACAGGGCTTATTGGAAAGATGAAAATAAATGCTGCATCTCCTGTACCTGGCAGGATAACCGACCTGGTTCTGGCTGCGGATTCGTTTATTGTTTCCAGGAGGAGTACGGGTTCAAAATCCATAATCGCAGGGTATCCGTGGTTTTCTGACTGGGGGCGGGATGCCATGATATCTCTGCCGGGGCTGACTCTTGTAACAGGGCGGTATGATGATGCCAGGCTGATCCTTAAGACATTTGCAAAAAGCTGTATGAACGGGCTTGTCCCGAACAGGTTCTCGGATTATGGTGGAAGGTCGGACTACAATACAGTAGATGCCTCTTTATGGTTTGTCAATGCGGTGTACAAGTTTCTGGAATACACAGATGACCATGCGTTTGTCAAGAGGTACCTTTTAAATGTGATGGAAGAGATCGTGGAATACTATCGAAACGGGACGGGATATAATATTTTCATGGATGACGATTGCCTTATCCATGCAGGCACCCGGGATATACAGCTGACCTGGATGGATGCAAAGGTCGGGGATGACCTGGTTGTAACCCCGCGAAACGGCAAGGCGGTCGAGATAAACGCACTCTGGTACAATGCATTGAAGATAATGGAGCAGGTTACAGAAGGGGATTACGATACAGAGACGACAAGGAAGAGTTTTAATGAAAAGTTCTGGAACAAAAAAGAAAGATGCCTTTATGATGTCATTGAGGAGACTGATGCTTCTATTAGACCAAACCAGATATTTGCTGTAAGCCTTCCGTTCCCTGTGCTGGATAAACGGAAACAGAGGGCGGTTGTGACGAAGGTTCAGGACGAGCTGCTCACGCCG
>WAQR01000187.1 GCA_015520145.1 Candidatus Hydrothermarchaeota archaeon | reverse complement strand
TTTTTATAATTATAATAAAAAAAGTTAGAGGAGGTAAGAGAGGTGAATAACTGGCAGAGATTTCTATTTGTTTTAGTACTAATAAGTTCGGTACTCTTTTCTACAGTCTCGGCGTCACTTCCTGAGAGAGACGAATACTTCGTAAGTCCAATAACCGGAGAGAAATATTTGATCTACAAGAACCTCTCTTCCAGAACCTATACTTTCACCAGCAGTACCGGCCAGGTTTTTACCACAAAGGAAGATATAATTGAATTTGAAATAAAGGAGCATCCAGAGATCAATTATAAGCTGGATAAGTATTTGCAAAATCTTGTTGAAAACGCAAAAACAAATGAAACTGCGGCAAATCAAGTTATTCCTGTAATAATTGTTTTTAAGGAACAGCCCGCTTACAGGATAAGTTTGGATGTAAAGAAAAGATATAAGCCCAAATTTGAGGTGCTCACTAAGAAGGCCAAAAACATCTATGAAAGGATAGAGCCATTGATGGAAAAAGAAAGAAAGCCGAATATGACTCTATCAGAGATCAAACAGCTTGAAAATTCGCTGCTGACAGAGGAGGAAAAGAGGGCTTTGGAGGAGGTAGGTATTGACCTAAAAATGGAGATTGGAAACAGTAGAAAAGAAATACTGGAGCAGACCGCCCCAAAGGTCGACAAAATTCAGGCCCCGATTATCAAACGGATAACGGATGATGGTTACTCTGTGAATGCTAGTTTTAAAATATTCAATTCAATAGTTGCAGAGGTACCTGTTTCATATATAGAGGAATTATCGAAGGATTCGGCAATTGGAAAGATCTATCATAGCGGAAACCAGGTGGCATATCTCGATAATTCAGTTTGTGAAACCGGGGCCTCAACATGGTACAATTACGGCTATGATGGTACTGGCGTCAGTTTAGCTGTTATAGACAGCGGTATTGATGGGACTCATCCTGCTTTGACAGTTGATTATGAAAAAGTTTTTCTTGCAAATGCAAAGGCAACAAAACCGGATTTCGATGATGATGAGACTTCTACAGATGACTTACATGGTCATGGAACCTATGTAGCAGGAATTGTTGCAAGCACCGATTCCAAGTATAAAGGAATCGCACCGGGTCTGTCTAACCTCATAAATGCGAAAGCTTTCTACAAGAAATCTACAGGAGGTCCTCCAAGTGCTGACGAACGGGATATTTTTCAGGCAATCGACTGGGCTGTGGGACTTTGGTCTTTTGATCAAATCCCATCACAAGACGCTGCTGATGTGATAAGTTACAGTGCAGGAAAGGTTGTTAGTGTAAATAATGGTTCTGATCCCATCTCCCTCTTCATGGACGCAGTAGCCGATGATTTAGGTGTTCATGTAGTGGTTGCAGCAGGAAACTTAGGTCCTGACCCGGGTACAGTAACCGCTCCAGGAGATGCTTTTAATGTTATAGCAGTTGGGGCTGCCGATAATAAAAATAATTGTGACGTCTCAGACGATACAATATCGTCAGATAGCGGCAGAGGTCCAACAGAAGACGGAAGACTGAAACCGGATATTGTAGCTCCTGGAGAAAGTATAAAATCTGCTAACTATGATTGGGAAGGACTTGGTGGGCTAAACCCTGATTTCGTCACCCACAGCGGTACCAGTGCAGCAACACCATTTGTTTCAGGGGGTATTTCCCTGATACTGGATTACAAAGGCAATAAATGGACACCCCATGCAGTTAAAGCCCTCCTTTTAAACTCAGCAAAACGAGACAGCCCATTCAACAGCGCTCCAGACGACACATTCGGATGGGGTTTTTTAGACTTAGACAAAGCATACGATTATCGAAGCGATGTCATCACTGAAGAAAACCTCCCGAGTACGAGTACAATAAAACTTTACAAAGGAAGCATAAATACAGGGGAAACGGCGACGCTCGTCTGGAACAGGCACGTTGATTATGCTGGTCCTTTTGCCCCTGGAACCTCTTACGATCTCACAGATTTCGACCTCATGCTTTATGATGAATCAACCAACTATTTTGTCGATGGGTCTCTTAGTAGTGTAAATAACGTAGAGCAGGTCAAATCCGACTCAAATTATGCCAATGCAATATTGGAAGTAAGAGCGTTTGATGGCTTTGCGTCTGGGATTTCAGAAGAGGAATTTTCCATCGCAACTATGGGTGGGGGGTTCACAGAGGTAAATCCTCCTTCATTCACGGTCACAATGTCAGTTCCAACCAGTGTCGGGTTAAATAACGAGTTTTTGGTATCTGCTGATATAACAAATACTGGAGATGTGACTGCCCATAACGTAGAGGCTAATTTAGATCTTATTACAGGATTTACGATAGTTTCCGGAACAAATCCTGCTGTATTAGATAGAATCGCACCAGGCCAGACGAAAACTGTTTTTTGGGGACTTCGAGCCGATGCAGCAGGAGATAAGGACGTGCGGGTTAGTGTATCTTCCTTTAGTTATGATGAATATTTCTATGGTACTTCGCCGTTTTACACGATTAGTGTGACCTCGTCATGCGAAGATACCCAGGCCCCGCCAGCGCCATCAAGCATCACGGTTCCCTCCACCAGTGACACGGGAGATTATCGAGTAGACTGGAGTGATGTGACTGACCCGGGCCCTGCAGAATGCCGTGGTATATCCCAATACATTCTCTGGGAGGACGGCAACTCTGCCTTCACCTCGCCCACGCCATACACTCCCACACCTCCTGACTCATCGTACTATGATTTTGAAAGCAAGCCTGATGGTGGGTATTACTACAA